>NZ_CP107052.1:1992500-2165000 GCF_025736875.1 Candidatus Kirkpatrickella diaphorinae | reverse complement strand
GTGACTAAAACGCCGCATAAACTCCCCTCGCCTGAACTCGGCTCCAACCGTTCCGTCGATATGCCGCGCGTGAATCGGGAAAGGGAGGCCGCCTTCATCATCCCGATGACGCTGTCATAATCCCCGCACATACCGGCATCCGTCTGATAAGCCGTGCCCTTCGATAAAATGCGGTGATCTGCCGTCGGCACATGCGTATGCGTCCCGACGACGAGCGACACGCGTCCATCAAGGTGATGCCCGAAAGCCATCTTCTCACTTGTGGTCTCAGCATGGATATCCACGATGATGGCGTGCACATTGGCCATCAGGCGATATTTCGCCAGCAGCTCATCCATCGCACGGAATGGGTCATCAAGTGGGTTCATGAAAAGCCGCCCCATGACATTAACCACAAGAATGCGCTTGCCGCGTCCGGTCTCAAAAATATGGAAGCCCTGCCCCGGCGTGCCGGGAGGGTAGTTGAGCGGCCGCACAATCTGCGGGTATTGGCTGATTTCCCGCATGAGGTCACGGCGGTCCCACGCATGATTGCCCAACGTGATCACATCCACACCCGCCGTGAAAAGATCTCGCGCTATTTTCGTCGACAGGCCGAAACCGTGCGATGCGTTTTCACCATTCACAATGACGCCGTCCAGCGCCCATTTTTCCTTTAGTTGCGGAACGTTGGCCATTACGACATCCCGGCCCGATCGCCCGACAATATCGCCGAGGAAAAGAATACGCACGCTAACCTGCCCTTCAAAATTCTATAAAGCTGATAAAATGCCGCGTTCCGTCACAATGACATTCATCGGAATATCGAACTCATCGCGCGGCACGGTCTCAACCTCCTGCCATGACGCGGCGAAACCGACAGCATGCACCTTCAGTGAGGCAAGGGTTCGATCATAATAACCGCCGCCATACCCTAATCGGTAGAGGCGTTGATCGAACGCCAGAAGGGGCACAAGGATGAGCGCAGGATCCCGATAAGCGCTTTCCGGATAGGAAGTGCCGTAACGCCCCGTCTTCATGGGCGTCGCTTCCGTCCATTCCCTGAATTTCAAAGCCTGCCCACGCGGCATTGTCTCGGGAAGGACGATTTGACGGCCTCTTTCCCGCAAAAGCGTCAATGCGGGCCGGATGTCGATTTCGCCCGGCAAGGGCCAGGTCCCGGCAATAACCGACTCCGTCCGCGTTTCGAGATAGGCGGTGAGGTGCTCGATTAATTTCTGACTTTCATTATCAGAGAATGACGCGGTGCCGCGTTGACGCACCATTTGCGCACGCAGCGCCGATTTCTGCGCGGCGATGTCAGCCCGCGCATGAGGTGGAACCACCATAGCCGTCCGCCTTCAAACCCTCCCGGACCTGCTCACGCAGGTGGGCGCCAGATAACATGACCACGATCACGTCAGAGCCAGCTCCCTAGGAAGTGCTTATCGGCCCAGGGGTTAGATTGGCTGACGCACCAGGCAGTCCCGATGTGTAATTTAGGGATGTTCAAGAGTCTCCGCAATGGACTCTGCGCGTTCCGTCAGGATTTTTAACCGTTGATTGCGCATTTCTGCATCCCTCAACAAATGCTCAGCCTGCGCGATCGCTTCATTTGCACCTGCGGGAAGCTTGGCCTGGGATAAGTCAAAGATCTCATCCGCCATCAGAAGTGCCGCCAGAACAAGCGTGCGCACCTCCCCGCCCTGCGTGCCCAGGCCCCGCACGCGGTCAATGCGTTTTTCAATCTGCGCTGCCATGGCGCGAAGGTGATTTTCCTCACCATCCTGACAATTGACTGTGTAATTATATCCGTTGAGCTGAATTGTGACCTGAGCCATCAATGATCCTCTTCTTCGGATGTGCAGCGATCAAGCACGTCATCAATGCGTGCAATGAGGAGGTCGATATGCGCGGCGACGCTTCTTTTCTCCTCCGAGGCGACCGGCTCGGGCGCAGGTTCAGTCGCTGCGCGCCGGTCAATGGCATATGCGATACGTTGCATAGCAGCTTCCAAACGGGTTAGAGGATCATCGTCTGCGGACATGGCTCAGCTCTCCAATGCATATGCGGCGGCGCGGTGCACGACATAATGACCGAGACAGGGAAGCTTTTTCGGCCTCAAGCGTCAAGGGGGTAGGTTTCGATTGAAATCATATGGTCGTTTCATAGAAATTTCTGACCGGCTGACAGCAATACGTGCCGCGCAATGGGCGCGCGGTCGGCAGATCACTTTCATCTCCCCCGTTGATTGCGCTGCCCTGATGGGTTTCCCCTGGTGGCATGCTGTCGTCTCAGGACTCGATATTCCGTCCGTAATCGATTGTGGTGATTCGGCCAATCTGGCCGCGACCTCCTTACGGGGGGGGCAATCAGGCGTGGTTTTTCAGGTAAACGCCGCGCAACGGGCCGCCCTCACCGCACTGGCGCAGACATGCGGCGCTGACATTCTGTCAGATCGCCCCGCGGCTTTGACGTTGAAGCCCGAATTTCCGGAACATTATCAACAGCACCTTTTATCGGGATATCTGGATCATGGCGCTGCAGAATAAGGATGTTGCACATGCATGACGCCATTATGAAAACGGAACTCTATTTGGCCGCCACCTTACCATTCTCAAGTCACGACGCCCTGACGTGCTTCACGTCCATTCTGGACCGTTACCAACCCGCAGCGTTCTGCGTCGATTTTGACGGTGAAGCGCAAATTCGACAGCAGGTTGAGGCTATTCGGGAGACTTGCCTGCAAAATAATGTCGCTCTCATGCTGAAAGATTGGCCTGAAGGGGTTGCAGCGCTTGGATGTGACGGGGTGCATATCAGCAACGCATCCGGCCCGATTGATATGATACGCAAGCGCCTCCCCGCTGACACGCAGCTTGGCGTTTTCTGTGGCGGAAGTCGCGACACCGCCATGCAAGCCGGGGAGGCTGGCGCTGACTATATTGCCATCAATGCCGACCAGACAGACCTCGCCGCCTGGTGGATGGAAATGACGGAATTACCGCTCGTTTGCGAAAACATTGAAACGGCAAATGAGGTTGAGGCACTGACCCGGCTCGGCGTCGATTTCCTGCTGTTAAGGCTCGATTTCAATGCGCCGTTTGCAACATTGTGCGCCCAGCTTTCGGCGTTGGGGATACCGGGTCGATAAGGTTTTTTGCGATGTAGAACACGCCATTTGTCTGTTCCGTCGCGTCACCCCAGAGGATAAGGGCTTTCCCGCCTGCCCCGATAAAGACCGGCTGAAGAGTCTGTGCGTCCATCGACACATTAATGAAGCGATGGTCGATCGTGCGGAGCGCGAGCGTCGTGGCGCGATGACGTTTGAGGGCCGCCATGATATGCGACTTGTCCCAGGTGCCGATCAGGATCGTCCCACCAAGCGCTTGACGCAGTGCCGCCTTACGTTCGGGCTGGAAAATCGACTGGTCCGCAAAACGCGCATCCGCTTCCATCGCCTCATTGGAGGGCACGAGAATTGTCAGGGAAATGTCACCGCCCAATAGGGGAAACCAACCCGCTTTTTTCAACGCAAAAATGTAATCTGCAGCTTCGAGCGATGTGCTGAGCGTGTCCTTGAAAGGACGATCCCGGAAAGCGGACACGGGCGGGGTGTGATAGGCGATGGGAGATGTGATCTTCTCCTGATGAAACTGCGCGAATGTCACATCCGGGTCGGTTGTCGGCAGGATTTTCGTCGTGACGACGGATTTCTGCGAGAGGGCCGGTTGCGGGCTGACTTTGCCGTCAGAAAGGTGCGACGTGCCGGAACACGCTGTCAACAGCACGGCGCCGAGGCCCGGCAGGCCAGTGAAACGCCTGAGAAAGATACGGACCATGCCGGGATATCTCGAAGGGCTTTTTAGCAACCGTCACCTCGCATCGTCCAATCGACAACACGCCCTTTGAGCAGCTCAAAGGTGGTCTGACAGGACACGTTATAAGCTGTCGGCGGCACATACATACCACCCCAGCCACCACCCCAAGGGCCGCCGCCCCACGGGCCACCCCATCCGCCAGCCCAGGGGCCGCCGCCGAAACCCCAGCCCCAACCGCCACTTCCGGGCGTGTAATCCGTCTGATTATTAATATAAGCGAGGAAGACGCGGCCACCCGCCTCAAAGCTTCGGGAAGGCACACCGAAGGCCCGGACGACATCCACATCGGATTTGCCGATCATGGAATCGAGAACTTTACGTTGCTGCAATGTGGGCGTCGCGCAGGCTGAGAGGGCTAACACCCCGATGACCGGCAGAAATCGTAACAATCGCATCAGAATGCCACCATCTTTGTTGTCGTATCACGATGAAACGCGCGTCTCGGCAAACCCTGCGCAAGGCGTTTCACAACACACGACACTGGCCATCACGTTATTCAATCCAACGGATATTTGCAATCTCTGTCGTGGAAGCAGCCAGCATGACGAGTCGATCCACACCCAAAGCGATACCGCTGCAAGGCGGCATATCCGGGAGGGCGGCCAGAAATGCTTCGTCGAGGGGCCAATCCTGATCCGGCGTCAATACCATGCGACGCGCACGATCACGCTCGAAGCGCGACCGCTGCTCAACCGCATCAGTCAGTTCCTCAAAAGCGTTGGCGAGTTCAATGCCCGCCAGATAAAGCTCGAAGCGCAGGGCAACACGATCATCCGCAGGGTCACGGCGGGCCAGAGCGGCCTGGGCCACGGGCCAATGCGTAAGGAAACAAGGCCGCGTCCGCCCGATCTGCGGCTCAATACGCTCCAGCATGAGGCGGAAAAACAGATCCTCCCAGCTTTCACCTGCCCTTAGAGAAGTGCCCGCCGCGTGGGCAAGCGCCGGCGCCGCCTCACCGATCGTCAGGAGATCGACCCCGATATAACGCTGAAATGCCTCATTCACCGTCATTCTCTCAAATGGCGCTGTGAGATCGATTTCGTGACCATGATAGGAGAATATGGGTGGGCAGGTACAGCGTATGAGCGCCTCTGTCTCATCCATCAGATCGGAAAGGGACGCATGAGGCCGATACCATTCCAGCATGGTGAATTCCGGCAGATGGGTCGCGCTCTGCTCCCCATTGCGCCAGACACGCGCCAGTTGGAAGAGCGGGGATTTCAGTTCCGCCATGAGGCGTTTCATCGCAAATTCAGGGCTTGTATGGAGGTATCTCGGCAGGATCTGCCCGTCCGGCGTCATCAGAGATGTGCCGAAACATTTCAGATGCACTTCCTCACCCGGATTGGGCACGAGATAAGGCGTTTCAACTTCCAGATAATTCCGGGCCTCGAAAAAAGCGCGTATCGCTTTGATCACCAACAGGCGACGGCGCAGAAGCGGCAGACGGTCCGTGACGGCGGGTCGGGAGCGCATCGTTTCATTTACCTCCGTCGAGACTTACGTTAAAGACGCGCCGATATGTCGGGAAACGCCAAATCCAGTTCCATAAGGGATGTCGCCGCATTGGTCGAGGCTGGCCTTGTCAGCCCCGCCATGATGGACCCCCTGCGCCTTGTTGAGGCACGTTACGATATCGCGATTACGCCGGCCTTCCGCGACCTCATTCAATCTGCCGACGACCCGATTGGTCGTCAGGTTATCCCGCGTGTGGAAGAGCTTGATCAGGCCGCGTTTCAGATGGCGGACCCGATTGGCGATGCGCGTCATACGCCGGTTAAAGGCGTTGTGCATCGATATGAAGATCGCGCGTTGCTCACGCCGCTTCTCATCTGCCCCATTTACTGCCGCTTCTGCTTCCGGCGGGAACGCGTTGGCGCGGAAGGGGGCCTGCTGACAGATGCGGAACTTGAAGCCGCGCTGGGTTGGTTCCGCCAGCATCCGGACGTGCGAGAGGTGATCCTGACAGGCGGGGATCCCCTCATGCTCAGCCCCCGCCGCCTGGGGCGCATCATCGCCGCCCTCTCTGACATGGCGCATATCGACATCATCCGCATCCATTCCCGCGTGCCGGTGGCGGACCCTGAAAGACTGACCCCGGCCCTTCTGGACGCGCTTTCAACGGAGAAGGCCCTCTGGCTTGTCACCCATGTCAACCACGCCGCCGAACTGTCCGAAGCGGCGTCCCAGGCACTGCGCCACGTGCAAAAGCGCGGCATTCCAATGTTAAGTCAATCCGTCCTGCTGCGCGGCGTCAATGATTCGGTGGAGGTGATGGAGGCCTTATTGCGGCGGCTGGTGCGGCTTGGCGTCAAACCCTATTACCTTCATCATCTTGACCCGGCCCCAGGGACAGAGCATTTCCGAGTGCCTGTTGAGAGAGGGCTGAACATTCTGCGCGGTTTACGCGGGCGGGTGACGGGCCTCGCCTGGCCGACTTATGTAATGGATATTGCTGGCGGATATGGCAAAGTGCCGCTGGGACCGCATTATCTTGAGGCGGGCCCGACAATGATGGAGGGCGTCACGGACCCGAAGGGCCGCCACCACAAATGGCCGAACAGCGATTTCTGACAGGTCTCCCAACGCGATCCGCTCTGCCCGCCGCCCATGCACGGACTCCGTGCTGCCGCCGTCTTGCCCAAACCCCGCGAGAAGCGTAAAAAACCTCCGCGGGCCGCTATGGCAGTGACCTGAACCCGTTCGACACGTCCCAGAGAGTAAGATTTTATGAAACAGCAGGCTAACCTGATCCGCGCCGGCCAAGTCATCGAGCATGATGGACGTCGATGGAGTGTTCTGAAGCAGCAGATCATCACACCCGGCAAAGGCGGCGCGTTTATTCAGGTTGAAATGCGTGACCTGACGTCGGGCAACAAAACCAATGAGCGCTGGCGGACGGCGGATACGGTTGAGCGCCTGATGACAGAGGATAAGGACTATACATACTCCTATGAGGATGGCGACAACATCGTCCTGATGGACCCGGAAACATTTGAGCAGGTCGTGCTGCACAAGGATTTCTTTGGGGATCAACTGCCTTTTCTGCAGGATAATATGGCGCTTAACGTCAAGCTCGTTGAAGGCGACCCGGTTGGCGTCTCACTTCCGCCCAATGTGACGTTGGAAATTGTCGAGGCTGACCCTGTCGTGAAAGGCCAGACCGCCAGTTCCTCCTACAAACCGGCTCTTCTTTCCAACGGTGTCAAAACCATGGTGCCGCCTTTTATTGAAGCGGGGGAAAAGGTCGTCGTCCGGACGGAAGACGCCTCCTACGTCGAGCGCGCAAAGTAAAATCTTAAAAGCAACGCGCTTTTACGAGGGCGTCGCATTTTCAATTTCTTTTTCGTTATCAGGACTCGTTATTTATGCGCCTCTCCCCGCACATTACCGTCATGCAAAATGCCGCCATCAAGGCGGCGAAGCGCCTGTTGCGGGATTTTTCCGAAGTGGAACAACTTCAGGTCAGCATCAAAGGACCGGGTGATTTCGTCACCCAGGCCGATCTGCGCGCTGAGGCAACATTGCGCGAGGAACTGGCGCGGGCACGCCCGGGCTATGCTTTCCTGATGGAGGAGAGCGGCGCTTCCGGCGGTGATAACTGGTCCTGGCGCTGGATTGTTGACCCGCTGGACGGGACGACCAACTTCCTGCACGGCATCCCTCAATGGGCCATTTCAATCGCTTTGCAACGCCGTTTCTCGGATGGGCAGACGGAAATCGCGGCCGCCATCGTTTATAATCCCGCAACCAATGAGATGTTCTGGGCGGAGAAAGGCGTGGGCGCTTTCCTCAATGATCGCCGTCTGCGCGTCTCAGCGCGGCGCATCATGTCGGAGGCTGTTTTTTCCACCGGGATCCCCTTCGCCAAAGTGCAGGAGGGATTGCGCGCACCTTTCCTTCGCGTATTGACGCGCCTTATGCCACAAGTGGCGGGTATACGTCGTTTCGGGGCCGCAGCGCTTGACCTCGCCTGGCTGGCCGCAGGTCGCTATGAAGGTTTCTGGGAGATCGGGCTCAAGCCGTGGGATTGCGCCGCGGGCATTCTTCTCGTCAAAGAAGCTGGTGGTTACGTCACCACGCCGGAAGGGCAGGAAATCAGCGACTTTGATCAGGATGTCAATGTCGTGGCCGGAAATAGTCATTTGCATGGACCGTTGCGTGTAACGGTGTTGCAATCCCTTTCTGAATAAAGCGGGATGATCGCATGAAATCGAGCAGGTTCCTATCGAGCGGTCCGATCTCGTGCCTTTTCAGGCATGTGCCGCACCTTTACAGCCCGATGGCCGCAATCGGCGCGCTCTGTATCAATGTGGGCAGCGCCTCTGCGGAGGTTTCGACAAATCTCGGCGCCCTTGATGAGGTCGCACCCGTCAAGCAGGCCCCACGGCAGCAAAATGTGAAACGCCTGCCTGCCGCTCCTGCCACCCCTCAGAAGACGGACACGTCGGCGACGCCGTCAAATAAGGGTTTAAACAACGCGCCCGCCATGCCGCCCTCCCATCTTGAGGCGGAGCGTCGCGTGGGGCCGCCGCCTGACGTGCCACCCGCGCCGCCGAAATCGGTCGTCATCGCGCCGCCTCCGGTCGCCGTCGAGACCCACCCGCCCGTCGCGCCCACCCCCGTCATTATCGACCCGAAAGCGCAGGGCCGCGTTCGGAAGACGGCGCAGGGTATGGTGCTGGTTTATCAGCCGGGCAGCGCAAATCTGAATGAAAACATGCTGACGGCCCTGAAAACATATGCCGCCTCGCTGGCTAAAGAGCCGGGATTGCGCATCACGATACGGTCCTATGCAAGTGGGCAGGCGGATGACCCTTCCGTCCCGCGGCGTATATCACTGGCGCGCGCATTGATCGTCCGGTCCGTGCTGATCAATGAAGGCGTGGCGACAACGCGGATTTATCCGCGCGCCGAGGGCCTGCCGAAAGGGGATATCGCGCCGCCGGACAAGCTTGAGATCATCGCTGTGGGTGCCGCGCCTGCGCCGCCAAGTGAGGCCTATTACCCGCATAAACCGCAAAAGACCACGCCATGACCCGACCGCATCGTTACCTTGCCCGGATGATCCTGTTTCTCGTACTGGTCGGGTTGATCGGGTTTGTGCTGCATCAGACACTTTATCGCGCCTTCATGTCCAACCCGGTCCTGGATGGTTTTATCCTCGCCGTGCTTCTGATTGGCATTTTGTGGAATATCCGCGTCGCTTTACGGCTTTTCCCGGAAGTGAAATGGGCGGAGACGCTCCGTCAATCCCGCACTGCGCTTGTGCAACCGGACCCACCACGCCTCCTCGCCCCTCTGGCGCGACTCATCACGCTCAATCAGGGTGGTGACCGTGTGCGTTTGTCATTTCAGGCGAGTCAGGCGGCGCTGGATAGTTTGTCCGGACGTCTGGATGAGGGGCGGGAAATCTCCCGTTATCTCACAAGCCTGCTGATCTTTCTCGGCCTGCTGGGGACGTTTTACGGGCTTTTACTGACGGTCAACGCCATTGCCGGGGTGATTGGCGGCCTGACGGCCGGGGACCAGAATCTCGACGTCATGTTTGACCAGCTCAAAATCGGCCTAGCGCAACCTCTGCACGGGATGGCAACCGCTTTCTCCGGCTCCATGTTCGGGCTGGCGGGAGCGCTTATCCTCGGTTTTCTGGACCTTACAGCGGGCCAGGCACAGAATCGCTTCTTCAATGAGATGGAAGAATGGCTCGTCGGCCAGACGAGTACGGCGTCACCCGTCACGACGGATAATAACGGGGCTGCCGTGCCCGCTTATGTCAGCGCATTGCTTGAGCAGACGGCAGAACATCTCGAAAGCCTGCAACGCATTCTCGGGAAAAACGAAGAGACGCGCACGCAGCTTGTCGCCCTCATGGCTGGTTTGCAGGAAAATATGCGGCAGAATGCCGAGACCATCTCAGCCAATCAACGCGCGCTCCAGCGTGTTGCAGACACAAATGCCGCTGTCAGCCCCTATCTGAAACGCATGAGTGAGCAAAACCTGTCAGAGACGTCCTCGGAGCATGCAGGTGACGTGATGTCACGTCGGATGGAGCGGCTCGACGCTACATTGGCGGCGCTCTCCGGCGCCATCACGTCGGGCCGGGACGATCTTGTCGGGGAAGTGCGGAATGGCTTGCGCCTTCTGGCGAAAACAGTTGCCGCAGGAAGCCATGATCATTCGCAGCCCGGCGCGTCATCCTGATGGCAAGGCGATCCCGCCGCGGCGCATCGCATGAGCTGAATGCCTGGCCCGGTTATGTCGATGCCTTATCGACATTATTGATGGTCGTGACATTTGTCCTGCTCGTATTTGTGCTGAGCCAACAATTTCTTGCCACTGCGCTAAATCGCCGGACGCATAGTCTTGATACGTTGAAGCGTGAAGTTGCTGCCTTGCAGCACACGCTGTCCCTTACTGAAAAGCGCAATTTCGCGCTTAAAAACAAGGTCGCCTCCCTCACAACGGAACGTGACGCGGCGCAGGAGGCGGCTAACACCACCGCGACGGAAAGCGTGGCGACCCTGGCAACATTGCAGGCACAGATTACCGAGCTGAATGCGCAGCTCAACGCCATCGCCCAAGCCCTGGATGTTTCGCAGAAAGATATTGCAGATCGAGACCAGCAGATTACCAATCTGGGTGAAAAATTGAATATCGCGTTGGCGGACAAGGTCAATGAGCTGAACCGCTATCGCTCCGAATTTTTCGAGAAACTCCAGAAAGTGCTGAAAAGCCAGAAAGGAATCTCTGTCGTCGGAGACCGCTTCGTGCTCCAAAGCGCCATATTATTTCCGACCGGCAGTGCAGAGCTGACGCCCGAAGGGCGTAGAGAAATCACCGTTCTGGCAGAGACATTGCATTCCGTCGCGCGACGCATTCCCAAAGACCTTCCCTGGATCCTCAGGGTCGATGGCCATGCGGATAAAATGCCGATCCATTCGAGTTTCGTCAGCAATTGGGAGCTTTCAACAGCGCGGGCGACGACAGTGGTCAAAGCACTGATTACTGCGGGGATTGATCCGCATCATCTGGCCGCAACCGGTTTCTCGGATTATCAACCGATTGACCCGCATGATACGCTTGAGGCTTATGCCCGAAACCGCCGCATCGAATTCCGCCTGACGGACCGGTAAAAGGCCCGGCAAGGCGCGATGCGACACCGCGCATAGGTAATGACAAGGGCGGCAAATGCGTTTATCTATCCGCTCATGACCGGCACGCCCCTTTCCCTGATCCGAAACTTCTCGATCATCGCACATATTGACCACGGCAAATCAACATTGGCCGACCGGCTGATACAGGCTTGCGGTGCCCTGACCTCCCGGGAAATGAAAGACCAGGTCCTTGATAATATGGAGCTGGAACAGGAGCGCGGGATCACGATCAAGGCGCAGACCGTGCGCCTCTCTTATCCGGCAAAAGATGGTCAGACTTACATCCTTAATCTGATGGACACACCGGGCCACGTGGATTTCGCCTATGAGGTCAGCCGCAGTCTCGCGGCGTGTGAGGGGTCGCTTCTCGTCGTTGACGCATCGCAGGGGGTGGAGGCGCAGACACTTGCCAATGTCTATCAGGCGATTGATGCGAGTCATGAAATCGTCCCCGTCCTGAATAAAGTGGATCTTCCCGCCGCAGATGTGGCGCGCGTGCGCGACCAGATTGAAGAGGTCATTGGCATCCCCGCCGATGACGCGGTTGAAGTCTCAGCCAAGACCGGGCTCAATATTGAAGGTGTCCTGGAAGCGCTCGTCACCCGCCTTCCCGCCCCGACGGGTGATGCGGAAGCACCCTTGCAGGCGCTGCTCGTCGATAGCTGGTATGACCCTTATCTCGGCGTCATCATCCTCGTGCGCATCATGCAAGGCACAGTGAAACGCGGCGATAAAATCCGCATGATGCAGACAGGTTCAACCTATCATGTCGATCAGGTCGGCGTGTTCCTGCCGAAAATGACGGGGGTAGAGGCGCTTGGCCCGGGGGAGATGGGCTATATCAATGCGGCCATCAAAACCGTGGCTGATGTGGCGGTAGGGGACACGGTCACGCTTGACCGCCGCCCGGCAGAAAAGCCGCTTGCCGGCTTCAAACCCTCCATCCCGGTTGTCTGGTGCGGGCTCTTCCCCGTTGATGCTGATGACTTTGATAAATTGCGCGATTCCCTTGGCAAATTGCGCCTGAATGACGCGTCATTCCATTTTGAGGCGGAAACCTCAGCCGCGCTCGGTTTCGGCTTCCGATGTGGCTTTCTCGGGCTGTTACATCTTGAGATCATCCAGGAACGTCTCTCGCGGGAATTCAATCTCGATCTGATCGCCACGGCGCCTTCCGTCGTCTATCGGATGCACCTCACCAACGGAACGATTGAGGAGCTGCACAACCCGGCCGACATGCCGGACCCTGGCAAAATCACCGCTCTGGAAGAACCATGGATCAAAGCGACGATTTTGGTGCAGGATGAGTATCTTGGCAGCGTCCTCACCCTCTGCAGTGAGCGGCGCGGCGTGCAGATTGACCTGACTTATGTCGGGGCGCGGGCCATGGCCGTCTACCGCCTGCCGCTTAATGAGGTCGTTTTCGACTTTTATGACCGCCTCAAATCTTTGACCCGCGGTTATGCGAGCTTCGATTACCAGATGGACGGTTACGAGGAGAGTGACCTGGTGCGCATCTCCATCCTCGTCAATCAGGAGCCTGTGGATGCGCTCGCTTTCATCGCCCATCGCGCGGTCGCGGAGACACGGGGGCGGGCCATCTGCGCCAAATTGAAGGAACTCATCCCGCGGCAGCTTTTCAAAATCGCGATCCAGGCCTCAATCGGCTCACGCATTATCGCGCGTGAAACGCTGGGGGCGCTCTCAAAGGACGTGACGGCCAAATGTTATGGCGGTGATATTTCCCGTAAGAGGAAACTGCTTGAGAAGCAGAAAGAGGGCAAAAAGCGGATGCGCCAATTCGGCAAGGTTGAAATCCCGCAATCAGCCTTCCTGGCCGCCCTGAAAATGGATTGATCACGTCATCGCCCCTCGCGACGGGTGATGACATGATGGCGATCTCAAAGGCGCGGGGATAGGTCGCAATCTCAGCCGGAATGTGGGCGCCGCCGACACCCCCGGCCCCATACGCCCTGCCCACATCCTCATTTTCCCGCATCGTCACAGGGGCGCTGGGCGCAACCTTATAAAACGCGGTTCGTAATGGTAAAGTGGGTCTGAATCGATGACATGATCGTCAAGCCGACTCTTACAAAATTTCGGGCGTCTTCAGCGCTTCGGGGTGGCTGACAGGTTTTTCTCCAGGGGGCGCGTGCAGCAAGGTCAAGAGGGACGGGATATTTATGAGCCTCTTTAAGAAATCCGACACATCCGGCACAAATCGTTGGCAAAGCTGGCCGATGCTGACCCTGTATATTTTTGCCGCCATCATCGTGTTTCTCATCCTCTTCGCCCGGGGTGACTGGTTTATCCCATTGGTTGAGAAACAGGCCTCAGCGGCGCTGGGCCGCAAAGTCTCGATAGAGCACCTCCATCTACGCCCCTGGCGCACGACATCGCTTGAAGTTGAAGGGCTGCGGATCGCGCAACCTAAAGCGTTTGAGGATCGGAAAGCCGATTTCGCGTCGATCAAGGACATCGTGGTATCGTTCGATGTCTGGCGTTATCTGACCGGCCACGGCAAAGAACTGCCCCTCATCAAAATCGACACGCCGCGGGCTGACCTCGCTTCCAAAGCGGATGGCACGGCGAATTACCAGTTCAGCGACCCTTCCTCCGAATCCGCGCCGAAAGATAGCAAGCCGTTTGACCCGTCTTCCCTCCCGAAAATCGGGGATCTGATCGTCTCTGACGGCAAGATCAACGTTGCGCTCGCCAAACCTAAAACGGACATGGAAGTCGCGATTGCGACCTCCAAGCCGCGCCAGGACGGGGATCGGGATATTCTGATCAACGCGCAGGGGCGCTATGATAATGCCCCCATCACCGCGCAGATCAAAGCAGGGTCGCTGAAGGACCTGACGCACGAATCCCATCCTTACCCCATAGAGGCGCGCGTCGATAATGGCCCGACCCGCGTCGATCTGAAGGGCGTCGTCAAGGACCCGCTACATTTCAAAGGGACGGATCTGCTTCTGCATTTCTCCGGGCCGGATATGGCGCTGCTTTACGGCCTGACGGGCATCCCCATCCCGCACACCCCGCCCTTCGACGTTAAAGGCCAACTCGCTTATTCCGCCGAAATGATCCGCTTCAGTAATTTTGCCGGGCGCATGGGCAACTCCGATATTGGCGGCACGATTGCCGTCAGCCCGCGCGACAAGCCCCCTTATGTCGATGCCCGCCTCCATTCCAAAAATGTTGATCTCGCCGATCTCGGTGGGTTTATCGGGACCAAGCCGGGCAAAGCGGAGGATAAGGCGCAGGCGCAACGCGGCAAGTTCCTGCCCGCTGACCCGATCAATATTCCCAAGCTCAACGCCGTCAATGCGCATCTCGTTTATCACGGCGACCATATTCAAAATAAGAACACGCCTTTCGATAATATCAATGCCGATGTCGTCATTGATCACGGGGCGATTGATATTAAGCGCTTAAGCTACGCAATCGGGTCGGGCGAGCTTTTCCTGAAGGGCACGCTAAAACCCGCGGGCGCCAAGCAATTTGCGGCCAATATCGCCGTCGATGCGAAGAGCCTCCCCCTTGGTAAGCTCCTTCAAGGGCTGGGCGGTAAGGATAGTGAGGGGCGCATGGGTGGACATGCGAAACTCTCCGCCCGCGGAAACTCTATCGCCAGCCTTCTCGGTAATGGCGATGGGGGTGTCTCGCTCGTGATTGATCGGGGGGGTGAGATCACCGCCCTCCTGCCCAATCTTTTAGGTCTCAAATTGGGGAGCGCGCTGCTTTCGGCGTTGGGCTTGCCCGAGAAGACGTATCTCAAATGTTTTGTGGCCGATCTACCGCTGAATAACGGTGTGCTCTCCACCCGGGCTTTCCTGCTCCAGACAGATGATACGCGCACGCTTGGCGGCGGCACCATCAATCTCCGGACAGAAAAACTCGATTACCATGTGACGACCCGCAGCACATCTTTCTCCATCCTCTCCCTCCCGGGGAAGGTGAATATTTCCGGCTCCCTTCGCGCGCCCTCCGTTCTGCCGGGTGCTGAAATTATCGGGCGCGCCGCGGCAACGGCGGCTTTGGCGGCGGCTTTTCCGCCGGCACTGGTCCTGCCGACAATTCAATTCGGCGTCGGTAAAGGGAGCCTTTGTGAGCAGGCTTTGAATGACGTGTCCATCCACCCGGCATCCGGCGCCGCCCCCGCACTTGGGAAGCGACACGTCAAACCGAATGTGACGACGCCCCCGCACGCGCGGTCCGACTCGGCAGAAAAAGTGCATCAGGTCTGGATGAAGCGCCTCGCGACGCAACATAAGGCGTCGCGATAAAAGCGAGAGTTACGCGGGGGGCCAGGTTGTGACGGTCAGCGCACCGCGCGCCCTTGCGTAAAGTCCGCACGTAACAGCGACCGTTTTTTATTTTTCCCCGAGATATGCCGCCATGGATTGGCGGGCCTTGCGCGCGTCACCACCCAGCCTCATGAGGTCAGGGATCTGGCTCGGCGACATAATGAGGGATGTCGCGATGCGGAAGAATGAAATGCGCCCGTTCCCCATGATGCTTTCGACCGCTTTGGGCAGGTCCCGCGCTGCATCATCGCAAATGACGCGAAGCACACAGAACCGCAAACCGGAAAGAGCGACAACGCCGCTTTCCATATCCACGGCGCGGCAATGCGTTTCCGTCCAGAGGCGATGCTTGTCAGTCGCGCGCGTCACCGCCACGTCACTATGGTAAAGCCCGCCTGATGACGCGCCTCGGCGATCAAGCCCCAGCGCGCCGAGCAGATCAATGTCGCAGGTGACAGTCTGGCCGTCCACAAGCACCCAATCAGGCGTCAGAATGTCCCCAACCCGCGCATCTTCAGACAGGCCGCCCGCACAACCGAAGGAAAGCAGCGCCTCCGCCCCGTGACGCCTGAGCGTCTCAACGCCCCGCATGGCCCCTTGTCGCGTGGCGCCGCTGATCGCGATCACCGCATCCGGGAAGACGGGTCGTATCAATCGGGCTTCCGCCTTGAGTCCGACAAGAATGCCGAGTTTCAAAACCCGTATTCCACCTTGCCAGAATTGCTCGCAGCAAGGTTGCGATAACGGCTGAGCGCCATGAGCGGGAAAAACTGACGGTAACCATGGTAACGGAGGTAAAAGACCTTCGGAAAACCAACCGCGTTAAACGGTTTCTCCTGCCATTCACCATCCTCACCCTGCGCGGCGACGAGGGAAGCGATACCGCGTGCCACGGCGGGACTGTCCTTGCGGCCTGCCGCCATCAGGGCAAGGGTGGCCCAGGCTGTCTGCGATGGGAGGCTCTCATGATATCGCCCGGGCGGTGCGCCTTCAAATGTCGCGCAATCCTCGCCCCATCCCCCATCTTCCCGTTGTACGCTTTCCAGCCACGTTACAGCCCGGCTTATGGCGGGGTGGTCATGATCAAGCCCGGCCGCATTCAGCGCGCAGAGCACGGACCATGTGCCGTAAATATAATTCGTGCCCCATCGGCCGAACCATGAGCCGTCTTTCTCCTGCTCCTGCAGAAGATAGGCGACGCCGCGATCAATAACATCGCGATCTTCCGGCAGCGCCAATTGTGAGAGGAAGGAGATGCAACGCGCAGAGACATCTGCCGTGGGCGGGTCGAGAAGCGCGCCATGGTCCGCAAACGGAATATGGTTCAACGCATCCAGATTATTATCAACGTCGAATGCGCCCCACCCGCCATTGCTGCTCTGCATGCCGATGATCCATTCCCGCGCACGAGCAATCGCTTCTTTGTTGGCCTTCGGGTCTTCCCGGTGGAGCAACATCCCGACGACCGCCGTGTCATCAACATCCGGGTAGTAATCATTATCATATTGGAAAGCCCAGCCCCCTGGCCGCGCTTTCGTATTCATCGCCCAATCGCCTTTAATGTCCAGAATCTGGCGCTCACGCAGCCAGGCGGCGGTTTTGCCGAGCATGTCGCGTGTCGCTTCAGGCGCGGTCGGGCGGCTTCCCGTTGAGGCTTCCACCATCGCCAGCCCGGTCAGCGCCGTATCCCAGACGGGTGAGACGCAGGGCTGACAATAGGATTCCGCGCCATGGGTGACGATGAGGTCCAGAAGGGCCTGCCATGCCTGACGCGCACGTGGGTCATCATCGCTGACACCGAGTGCGCGATACATCATGACGACATTGGCCATGGCAGGGTAGATCGCGCCCAACCCCCCGTCACTCAGCCGCGGCTCGATGAAATCAAGCGCCGCCTGGATCGCCTTCTTCCGCAATTTGGCGGGCATGAAAGGCTCAATGGGGCGGATAACCTTGTCGATCCCGGTGAAGAGCCGCCCCCAGACGGAACGGAACGGCCCGTGATTCCAATCGCGAATCTTCTCCGGCGGAGTGACGAAGAGTTCCTGAATCGAGATATTGCGAGGATTGACCGCCTGCGCCTCCACCGCGCGCACGACGAGAAGCGGCGTGACGACGGTGCGGGACCAGTAAGACATGTTCCAGATGGAGAAGAACCCGGCGCGCGGCATCAGCACCAGCTCAATCGGCATGACCGGCGTGGCGCGCCACGGCACCTCGCCAAAAATCGCCATCTGAAACCGTGTGAATACGTTGGCGCGTTCAGCACCTCCATGCGCCAGGATCGCCTCACGCGCGCGGCGCATATGCGGCGCATCCACATCATCCCCTATCGCTTTCAGGGCAAAATAAGCTTTGACCGAAGCGGAAATATCAAACGCCCCGTCATGATAAAGGGGCCACCCGCCATGCTTCCCCTGAATGCGCCGGAGGTAAACGCCCATACGCTGCTCAACATCCTCATCAATACGGTCAAGGAAATGCTCAAGCAGGATGAATTCCGCAGGGATGGTCGCATCCGCCTCCAGCTCAAACACCCAGTGCCCGTCTTTTTTCTGCTTCTGCGTCAAGACACTGTGCGCCGACTTAATGGCCGACTGAACCTGATTCATGTCCGCACTCGCTGATGGGTGTCGCGACCCATTGGCGGGACGTTCAGAATGAACCAACATATTTTCTTCGCCCTTATCAAACATCTTTCTATCGTTCAGAACATTCTTCGCTGGTTGAGAACGCGCGCGGCTTCTACACCAGAACGAATGGCACCCTCAATGGTTGATGGCAGCCCGGTTTGCGTCCAGTCCCCCGCGAGCACCAGATTTGAAAGCGGCGTTACTGTTGAGGGGCGTCGTTTATCTTGCGCCACACTTGCCGCAAACGTCGCACGTTTCTCAATGATCACGCGTGCCTGCGGTGCGTCCTGTGGCAATTTTGTCGCGGTTAGGGGCTGGACGACCTGGCGCACCTCCTGCCAGATCTGCTGCGTGAGCGCCTCTTGCGCCATTGTCAGATAGCAATTGGCCGCGCTGACCGTTACGGAAAGAAGGTCCGGCTTCAGGTAAATCCACTCCGTCATGCCGCCATTCACCCCGGTAAACCCGGCCCGGCCTGCCTCACCAAGATAGGTCGTGCGCGTCGGGAGGGCGAAATGCACGTTAATGATGCTCTGAAACGCATCCGGCACGGTCAGTTCCGGCCAGAAGGGCTGGAGCAGGCTGGCTGCCACGGGTGCGGGTGTCGCGATGACGATCTGGTCATCCGGGGCGATCTCGACGACTTCCGCGCCCACCTCCAGGCCACAGACCCGACCCTCCTGAATTTGCAGCCCTGTCACGCGGCATCCTGTCCGCACCTCAGCCCGCATGAGCGCCAGATGGGCCTCCGCTGGTGTCACAAATGTTTCGGATAGGCCAAGTTTTGGGTAGAAAGGCCGACAAGCCCGCCCGCCTTGAAGAAGGCATTCCTGAACGACCTTTTTCAGAAGCGACGCCGCCGCCGCATTGATGGGCGTGTTCAGAGCGGAAACCGCGAATGGGGCCAGTAAGCGGCGGGATAAAGCATCATTTCCGAAGCAGGACGCCACCACGTCATCCGGTTGGCAACGCAGTAAGCGCAACATCACGACGAGGTCACGCCACCGCATCCCCGGCACGCGCCGGGAGGGACAGAATGCCCAGAATGGAAAGCGACCCTCATTGAGGCGCAACACCCAGGATTCGCCCGTCGCCACATCATGCCAGGGGAAGATCGGTGCGCCGGGTCCGGTCAGACCGTCACAAGCGCCGATCAGCCCCAGAAAGCGAAATGTTGCGCGATTGGCGGAGAGCACGAGATGATTGCCATTATCGATCCGACGGTCGAGGGCTTTGTCGTAAAATGACCGGGCACGCCCCCCGCAGCTTTTGGCGCTTTCATACACGCGCACATTTGCATTGCCGAGTGATTCGACGGCGGCGGATAATCCCGCCAGCCCCCCTCCGATAACGTGGATCATGGGCATTATGACTAACGAAACCCGACAATCAGCGAGCGCGCCAGGCGCAGCGCCTTATTGACGCGCACGGGCTTTTCCGGCTGTGTCCAGCCTCGTTTCTCCAGCGCGTAGAGGATAGGCTGATAGGACGCGGCCATCATGGCGGCGGGGCGCATTGGCTTCTTCCCGCATTTTTTCATTGCGGCCCATGCGAGGCGGTAATGATCATGCGCGCGCTTCGCCAGGACACGCGCCAAACCGTCGAGCCCCGGTGCGAAAAGCGCTTCCTGCGGCGCTGCCGGGACTTTGAACCGCGATAATAATTCCTGCGGGAGGTATAAGCGTCCGCGGTCCGAATCTTCCTTGATATCGCGCAGAATATTCGTCATCTGCAAAGCACGGCCGAGATGGTGCGCGACACGCGCCGCCTCCTCAGACGCATCCCCGAAAACCCGCACGGATAAGCGCCCCACGGCGGAAGCCACTCGATCACAGTAAAGATCAAGCGCCGCCTCATCCGGCGCGATGACCGGATCAGGGACGTCCATCAGCATGCCGTCAATAACGGCGTCGAAATCCTTCTGCTGCAGGTCAAATTCCTGAATTGTCGCAGCGAGAACCCGGTCAAGTGCGTTTTGCGTCTCATTCTGAAAGATATGTGCGACACGGGCACGCCATGCCTCGAGCTCCTCAACCGGATTCTCGACTTTCGTATCGCCATCGGCAATGTCATCCACCTCACGGCAGAATGCGTAAATCGCGAACATGCCGTAGCGGCGCTCCCGCGAGAGGATATGCATACCTTTGGCGAAAGAAGTGCCTGCCCGCGTGACAATCGCCTCGACAGCCGCCAGATCTGCTGCGTGACAACCCAACACGCGGTCAAAACGTGATCCAGTCAAAAGAACACCCCAAACCGTTAAGTAATCTGCTTTTAAAGGACGCGGCGTTGACACGGCGGACCAAAGCATGATCCGCCCTTCTTTACACCACAGAATGGCAAAACGCCAAATAGCGACGCGGCCGCCCGGCCCGCGAATCATGTCGCCATGCGTGAGGAAAGATGTCGGATCCTGCGCATTCCGGCGATGCGGAATCCTTTAGATTAAGCAGCGGCTCGCCGTCCCCAGAGACCGCACCACGTCCCATAATGAGAGTTTGACGCGGCCCGCGACGGGGTCTTCCCGCCGGAGGCGGCGCGCAAGGTGGCGGGATAATGCGACGATGATTGCCGTGTAAATTCGCATGCGTCGATTGCGTATAAGGGGGGGCAGGGTCGCCGCCTGATCATTCAGAGAGTCGACCTCATCCAGCATACGGTCAAAAACCCGCCTCAAACCGGGCTTGCTGTGTGAAAGCGCCACATCCCCAACCTCAGCCCCCTCCTGCTTGAGGAAGTCCTGCGGGAGGTAACAGCGATCAAGTCGTTTAAGGTCCGTTGACACATCCTGAAGATGGTTGATGACCTGCAGCGCCGTGCAGAGCGCGTCAGAGAGGGGGAGAATATCCGCCGACTCACCATGCAGCAAAAGCAGAAACCGCCCGACAGGATTGGCGGAAAAACTGCAATAATCGACCAGTTCCGCCCAATTCGCATATCTGGATTTCGTGACATCCTGCTGAAACGCCTTGATGAGGTCGGACGCGACTTCATAGGGAAGGTCGAGCTTTTTGAAGTGCCGATGGAGGGTCTCGGCCGTCGCCGCATCATGACGCCCGATCGGCGCGTCGGCCCCGCGCAATATCGCGTTCATCGCGGAGAGGCGCGCCGCTTTCTGATCCGGCGGGAGGGTGGGATCATCGGCGATATCATCGATGCAACGCGCAAAATGATAATATGCCATGACATGGCCGCGATTCCGGCGGGAAATCAGCAGTGTGCCGACCGGGAAATTCTCATCCCCCGCCCCTTTACCTGAGGTCACATCGGGGCCAACCCAGCTTAAATCCGCGTCACATGGCATATTTTTCCCTCATTTTTACCGGCAATATCGCGCAATAACCTGTGGGAAAGTTGCGCGTCACTCAACTGGGTGAGGGTCAAGCTTATCAGCTTTGTGACAGACGTGGAAACCGCCCGCGCCCGCCTTGTCGCGTCACGGACATCACCTGGCGGTGCGTTCTAGCGTTTTTTGACCGGATGGGCCCGAAACCATGCAACAGCCTCAATAACGGCTTCCCGCGCGGCACGGGGCGCATATCCCAAATGCTGCTGCGCTTTGAGGGATGAAAAAAACATCTTCTTGCGCGACATGGCGAGTGTTTCCCGCGTGACGCGTGGTGTCATCCTGAAACCACGGGACAGCCATTCTGAAATAATCGCCACCGGCACCAGCCAGGATTGCTTCAGTTTGATTTTAGGCACTTTGACGCAGGCGACTTCCCCGATCAGGGAGAAAAACCGATCCAGCATCAGATTTTCACCACCGAGAATATATTTCTCGCCAATTTTACCTTTCTCAAGCGCCAATATATGTCCGTTCGCGACGTCATCGACATGCACGATGTTGAGACCTGTATCGACGTAAGCGGGCATGCGCTGGTCGATCATGTCACGGATCATCTGGCCGGTTGGCGTCGGTTTGATGTCGCAGGGCCCGACAGGCGTGGACGGGTTGACGATGACAGCCGGGAGCTGGCGTTCCCGGACAAGGCGCAGAACCTCCTGCTCCGCCCGGTATTTGGACCGCTTGTAAACGCCGATAATATCATGCTCTGAAACAGGCGTCGTCTCATCAGCGGGACGACCATCCTTCGTCAGCCCCAGCGCCGCAACGGATGAGCAATAGACGATCCGTTCCACCCCATGCTCAAGCGCGGCAAGCATGAGTTGCCGCGTGCCTTCAACATTGGCCTGCATCATCTTCGTCGGGTCAGGCACCCAGAGGCGGTAATCCGCCGCGACATGGAAGAGATAGCGGCAACCTTTAAGGGCGTGGGCATAGCTTTGCGGGGAAAGCAGATCGCCCGTCACGATTTCAGCGTCGAGATCCGCGATATTTGCGCGGTTTGCCGCATTTCGCACCAGAAGTTTCAGTCGATACCCACGCGCGCTCAATTGGCGCGCGACGGCAGAGCCAACAAACCCTGTGGCGCCCGTAACAAAGATGTAATCCGTCATCGCCCGCCCTAAAATTCATCAAAATCGTCGGAGTCGTAGAATACCAGTAAAGTCATCTAAGGCAACCGAACCGTTAAGAAAGTAAAGTAAAGTGAAATTTCAGGATGACATTGGCGTTCAATATGGTGTAAAGCCAGCCCGGTGTTTCAGGGCTGTATTCCCTGACGGTATCTGCCTGAGGCTATGGGTTGAGCTGGCGACAGCACCAGCGTGTCCACGCCTTTATAACCAAGCCGGACGACCCTTTTCTTTGAAGACAATCAGCTCCCTCTTCTTCCTCCTTGGCGTTGCTGTCATCACAGTGATCATGGCCAAACTGGGTGTGCGTCCCATTCTGGAGGCTTTCGGACATCTGGGCGCCTGGGGCTTTGCCGATATTGTCCTCGCGCAACTGGTGGTCAATATCTTTCTGGGGGTCGCATGGTTTGCGGCCTGCCCGCAATTGGGCCTTGGCCGGGCCATCGGCGCACGCGCCGTCCGGGATGCTGTCAGTAACTGCCTCCCCTTCTCGCAACTAGGCGGCATGATTGTCGGCGTCCGCGCTACCTGTAAAAAGCGCCCGGCGCGCAGTCGCAAGCCGCCGATCGGCCTTGCAGAGGCCGCCGCCACCAATATCGTTGATATCACGACCGAAGTGCTCGGCCAGATCGCGTTTGTCCTGCTGGCGATTTTGTGCCTGACGCGCCACAGCGGCGCCGCGCAATTTACGGTGCCCGCCCTCATCGGCATCAGCATCATCGCCATCGGCGTGGCCGGATTTATCTGGACGCAACATAAGGGCGGTGCGCTGCTGCGCCGCCTTGGACTGGCTTTAAGCCATCACATCACCCATAGTTGGGGCGCGCTGATCAACGACAATATTCATCAATTTCAATCCTATCTGGAAGCATTATGGGCGCGCCCCGGCCGCGTCGCCCTCAGTGCCTTTCTGCATCTGCTTGCCTGGATCAGTGGTGCGGGCATTACTTATCTCGCGCTCCATCTTCTGGGCGCACCGGTCAGCTTTATCGCAGCCATCGCCATTGAAGGCATTGTCTGCGGCATCATGTCCGCCTCGTTTGTCGTCCCGGCCGCTTTGGGCGTGCAGGAAGCCGCTTATATCGCCCTTGGCCTGCTCGTCGGCGTCAGTGCTGATAGCGGCGTGGTGATCTCCCTCCTCCGGCGCGGGCGTGACCTGGCGATCGGTATCCCCGTTATCATCATCTGGCAGCTTTATGAGTGGCGAAGTCTCCGTAACCTGCGCGCGGACGACGCACAGCTTTCAGCCGAACCCTGACCGAACGTCTCATCTGGGGGCTTGACCCCCACGCTCAGGCTGTTAAGCCCCGATCATGGCCATATATAATAAAATCTGCATTTTAGGCATCGGCTTGATCGGCGCGTCCATCCTGCGTGGCATCCGGGAAAAGCCGGGTATCGCGTCGCACAGCGTTGCCTACGATATTGCCCCCGATGTCGTGACGCGTGCGCGGGCGCTGGGGCTTGCCGATCTTTATCCGCCGGACATTGCCGCTTCTGTCAGGGACGCGGATTGCGTGGTGATCTGCGCGCCCGTGAGCCACATTGCCGAGACGGCCCGTATCGCGCTCCCCCACATGAAACCCGGTGCCACGCTGACTGATGTCGGGTCTACACGGCAATCTGTCATTGCGGACATCGCGCCTTACCTCCGAGAGGATATTTCCTACATTCCGGCCCACCCCATGGCGGGAACGGAGTTTTCAGGGCCCGAGGCCGGTTTCGCTGCGCTTTTTGAAAATCGCTGGTGCCTCGTCACCCCTACATCCCAGGCAAAAAAACCGGATGTGGATCGGCTGGTGCGCTTCTGGCAGGCGCTCGGCGCCAAAACGCGCATGATGGAAGCTTCGGAGCATGACCGCATCTGCGCAATTGTCAGCTACCTCCCGCATCTGATCGCCTTCACGATTTGTGACACGGCCGATAAAATGTCGGAAACCTACCGCACGGCCGTGCTGGATTACGCCGCCTCCGGCTTCAAAGATTTCACGCGTATCGCCGGTTCGGACCCGGTTATGTGGCGCGATATATTCCTCTCCAATAAAGACGCTATTCTGGAGACACTGGCGCATTTTCAGGATGATGTTGAAGAGCTGGCGCGCGCCATTCGTGATGATGATGAGGCTCGCATCATTGATGCCATAGAAAGAGGGCGGCGCATTCGGAAAAGCCTGGTGGATAACGGGCAGGCGCAAGACCCCGCGCATCCTACGCCTCGACCACCAAAATAGGCGCTTCCGGTCACGTCGACAGACCGGCCTCACGCCAACCAACGCGGCCCCTCCGGGCGTCGGCTGTAAGCCGGTGTGATGAAAGCGAAGGGCGTCGCGGCCCGGGAGGCCGCTTATGTCGCGGGCGCGCGAGTCAAACGGTGACGACGCGCAAAGTGTTGGTCGCGCCCATCGTGCCGAAGGGAAGGCCCATCATAAGGACCAATTTATCGCCCTTCTTGACGTAACCCTCTGACACAGCCAGTTCGACCGCCTGATCCACCACAGCCTCGACATTCAGGACCGGCATTTCCTGCCCCACCGACATGGCGTAGACGCCCCACACCGCATTGAGACGGCGCGCAACATCATCATTTGGCGTCAGGGCCAGGATGGGGCATTCCGGTCGCTCTCGCGAGATACGCAGGGCGCCAAGCCCACTCGCCGTATAAGCGACAATCACAGCGGCGGAAATTGACTCCGCAACCTGCCAGGCCGCTTCGGCAATCGCGCCATTGACGGTGCCATCACTATCGGGGCGGAAGGCCTCATCCTGCGGGCTCCATTCCCGATCCTGCTCAATGCGTCGGGTCACGCGCGCCATTACGCTGACAGCCTCAAGCGGATACTGGCCGGAAGCACTTTCCGCGGAAAGCATCACCGCATCCGCCCCGTCATAAACCGCATTGGAGACGTCCGTGACCTCAGCCCGCGTTGGCGTCGGCACGCTGATCATGCTCTCAAGCATCTGAGTCGCCACGACAACCGGTTTACCCTGGAAGCGGGCCTCCGCGATGGCGCGCTTCTGCTCAATCGGCACTTCCTCGGCCGGTAACTCAACGCCGAGATCACCACGCGCCACCATGACAGCGTCCGACACGGCGATGATTTCGCTCAATCGCGCCACAGCCTGGGGTTTTTCCAGCTTGGTCATAATCCATGCCTGACCTTTGGCGATCTCCTTCGCCTCAAGCACATCTTCCGGACGCTGCACGAAGGAGAGAGCGATGTAATCGACGCCAAGCTCCAGCGCGAAATCAAGATCCCGGCGATCTTTCTCCGTCAATGCAGGGATTGGCAAAGTGACATCCGGGACATTGACGCCCTTCCGATCAGAAAGGAAGCCGCCCACCTCAACCTCTGTCAGGAGATGCGACTTATCGCCGGAGAGCACACGCAACCGCATTTTGCCGTCATCAAGCAGGAGGTGGCTCTCCGGTCGCGCCGCTTCAATAATTTCAGGATGTGGGAGGCAGACGCGTTGCGTGTCACCCGGCGCACGATCCAGATCAAGGCGGAATTTAGCACCTTTCTCCAGCTTGACGCGCCCTTCCGCAAAGGTGCCGACGCGGAGTTTCGGTCCCTGAAGGTCAGCCAGGATCGCGAGCGGGCGTTTCAGTTCCGCCTCGACATCGCGCACGATATTATGCCGGGCTGCGTGGTCCTCATGCGTACCGTGGGAGAAATTAAGACGGAACATATTGACGCCACCCACAGCCAGCGCCCGGATCATCTCATAAGTTGAGGAGGCCGGACCCAGCGTGGCCACGATTTTTGTGCGTCGCAGGCCAGGCTTTTTAACAGCTCCTCCCGAAAGGACATGCGCTGTGGGTCGAGAAATCGTCATCAAGGTCTCCGGTATCAACGTCGTATTCGCCTTTTAAGCTCAATCCGGCTTCAGAACCTCATCGGGGAGGAGTCCCCAGATATTTTTCCGTTCTAACCAGCCTTTATAACCCTTTACATTAACCTGACACCAATCGGAAGCGGCTGCGCAAACACGCAGGCGCCCGACAACGCCGGGCCGCAGCACCGCCACAACGCGGGACTGCGTATCGGGATTATGGTACAGCCTGGCCACGTGCTGGGCACGGGCCTGCATTTCGTCTTCCGTCAGATAACCGACAATCTGCGGGTCAGCATGAGCGGGGGATGATTTTTCATCGACATGCGCGCCCGTTTCCAGAGGTGCATTGATGGATGGAATAACGAAATGTCGCTGGCCATATAAAGTAGCTTGATGCACCCAGGCTTTGACGCCGTCACTATCTTCAACAAGGCGCCACACATCAAATTCCCGCTCAATTTTTACGGGAAGGCCGCGCCGACGATAAATCCACTCAATCGGATAACGTTGGCCCGGTCCACGCCGGAAGAACACTTTATCTGACCGCAACGCCGCAAAGCGCGGCAAAGGCAGCCCGGTCTGGGAGCCTTTATCTGCAGGCATCCTTTCCGCCTGTGCCGCCGCAGCAAGGGCCGCCGCTGCGGGCGCGGACGCCGCCATCGCAGCCTTCCCCATGGCAGCATTGGGTGCGGCTGGCGCGGCGGGGAGGGCTGATTGCTTTGTTTTCGATCGGAGATTTGACTTTGGTGCGTGCACGGCAACGTGTTTGGTCGCGCGGCGCGGTGCTTTCCGGCGCGCATACGGCTTTTGCGCGGTGTGGGCGCTATGCGCCACGTGGTTATGGCGACCCGCTTTCTTGCGGGACGGTGACGCATCTGACGCAGCAGGCGCAATGAGGAAACTTATGGCGAGCAGCATCAGGAGATTCGGGAAACATCTCCGCGCAGGACTCGGCCCGCATTTAGCGAGAGGATTTTCTGCCGTCAGACAGGCGCGATGCGGGGTGCCGATGCTCATCCCGTCAATATGCCATCGCGCGCGCCAGAGCACCAGAATTTACGCTGAGACGACCCGAACCTGGACGGCTCGGCCCTTTTGTCACTTGTGAGAGGCGCCGCGGCGGCGCGGCGCGACTGCAAAAAGCGGTCAGCTGGCCGGGGGGAGATCCTCCTCCAGCACCGTGATGTGGATCGCGTAGGAAACTTCGCCCTCATCCTCATCCCGATGAATCGTCCCGATCACTTCCCCATTTGCGGCGAGCTCGACGGAAAGGCCGGGCCGCGGCGGCGCATTGACGGTGAGGCGCGGCGACCCCAGAAGACGCCGCAACGTCTCCTGCAGACGTTGAATTTCAGATGACGTGATAATAGCCATGTCAAACTTCTTCCTGCATGCGTGAAGACGCCTGTTTAAAGCATCTCCCGCCCATCTGAAACCCTCCCTCGCGCGGATGCCTCCTTTTTGCCCCATTTACGCCTTGAGCTTGCCACGCCCTTGCTGCGATAAAGGGGCATGATCAAGCTCATCGCGGCCATTAATTCATTGCTCCTGCCGAGCCCGCCGCATTATGCGCACTCAGATGTGCTGGCGACGCCCCGTGTCATCGCTGATGTCATGGCCAATCGGGGCGCCACCATTGCGGCGACTGTTTTGACCCAGCAAAAACGCTGGCACGTCGTCGCGCAGGCGATTGCCAAGGCTGACCCGGTTCTGCCACGGTCCGACCTGCGCGCCCTGATGGATCATGCGCCTGAAACGGCTGCTCCGATTTTGAGGCGCGCCATCCGCCTGCGGATGGTCAATGACACATCCGGTGGCCTCGCGCTGATTTCCATCGCGCGTTACAGCCCGTTCAACGGCGCTCAGGTCTGCCGAGAGGGCAATACGGCATGGAAGCAGAGCGCGATGGAGAAAATCCGCAATCTCCACGACATTAAATACACGTTCCAACGACTGGATTGCCTTCAGGCGTCCGAGGATGAACCTGTCGGATAAAGTCTGGAATGCTGACAATTCCCCGGTATCCTCTTCCGAAAGCGCATGACCTGCGTGGCCGGGTCACCGCGATTTGCCATGAAAGACGCAACTTCCCGGCCTTCCGGCTTTTTAAAGTCTGACGATGGCTGAGAGGACCCGGATGCGTCACGCGACATATTTCATGGCCGTTTCGATCCTCGCGCTTCTCAATGGATGCGGCTTTTTCGACTCGCGCAATGCACGATTGGCAGAGTCCCAACTGGTCGGGCTGTCATCGCAGCAATTGCAAGCCTGCGCCGGCGTCCCCGCCAAGAAGGAAAAAATCGGCGACCATATTGAGCTTTACCAATATACGGGGTCGAAAGCCGCAGCGACCGCTTCCGGCGTCACACTTATTCCGGTCGGGGATATCGCCAATCTGATCCAGAACCTCCTGAGCGGTGGCGGGACGAATTGCACGGCGGTCATGCGTCTGGATTATGACCGCGTTTCAGAGGTACATTATACAGGTGACACGGATGAGGTGGTCGGCTCAGACGGGATTTGCGCCGTCATTGTGCGTGGCTGCGTCCGTCATCCCCCCGCGGTTTATTCGGCGCAGGAAGTGCCAGTTTTAAGACCGGACCCAACCGCCCCCGTCACGGATACCGCCCAAAAACCCGCGAAGTGACAAACGGGAGTTTAGAAGTGCTGCACGCGAAGGGCCACGATGTCAGGTCAGGCGGCGCTCCATCCGCACATGCGCGACGCCCGATTTTTTGAAAATCTCAGTAATCGCGTTAAAGCCGTGTTTCTCGTAAAATGGCGCGGCCGTCAGGCGGGCATCCAGCATGACGGCAGCGACATGCTCCACCTGGAGAAGGCGCATGACGTGCGCCAGAAGATAGCCGCCATAACCCTTGCGCTGATGCGCAGCCGCTGTTGCGAATTTGCGCAGTCGCACGCAGTGATTGCCGATATCGAATATTGAGAAGCAGCAAACGACCTCTCCGTCAATTTTCATGCCGTAATGGCGTGCCTGATCATCGCCCTCAACACGACATCCATCTAATGTCAGGGACGGCCAAAGCACGGCCTGCCGCAATGGCAGCGTGTCATCGACGGTCAGCGTGATGACCGGCGGGATTTCATTTGCGGCGGTCATAGACCGTTTCTCCTTTGCCCTTTTCGATCGCATGGCGCATGTCCGTAATGGCCTGCCCCAAACCGACGAAAATGGCTTCACCCATAATGAAATGACCGATATTCAGCTCTTTCAAGCCCGGCAGTCGCGCGATGGGACCAACATTTGTGGTTGTCAGCCCGTGCCCCGCATGAAGTTCGATCCCCAGCGACCCTGCCAGATAGGCCCCGTCCCGAAGGCGTGCCAAAGCGTCCTCAGACGGGTCTTCCGCGTAGGACCCTGTATGTAACTCGATAACCGGCGCGTTCAGCGCCGCGGCAGCGTGGATCTGCGCCGCATCCGGATCGATGAAAAGCGAGACACGGATGCCCGCCGCCTGAAGCTGCCGGATTTTGGGGGCCAGCGCCTCTTTCTGCCCGGCGACATCCAGCCCGCCTTCCGTTGTTACTTCCTGCCGCCGCTCCGGCACCAGGCAACAGGCGTGAGGGCGCAAGGCGCTGGCGATGGCGACCATTTCATCCGTCGCCGCCATTTCGAAATTGAGGGGGATGGTGAGCGCGGCTTTCAGACGCCGCATATCCTCATCCCGAATGTGACGCCGATCCTCCCGCAAATGGGCGGTAATCCCGTCCGCACCATGTTTTGCCGCTTCCAGCGCCGCGTTAACGGGGTCCGGGTGCGTGCCGCCCCGCGCATTCCGCAATGTTGCAACGTGATCGATATTGATGCCGAGACGAATCATATTAAGTTCCTGTCACGCCCGACGCCGGTGCGCTGCCAGTTTATGCGCCAGCCGCACGGCCTCAAGCATGCTGGACTCATTTGCCATGCCGCGCCCGGCAATGTCAAAAGCTGTGCCATGGTCAGGCGATGTGCGCACAATGGGCAGTCCGAGCGTGACATTGACGCCATGCGTCATATCCAGCGTTTTAAGCGGGATCAAGGCCTGATCATGATACATGCAGAGGGCGGCATCGTACGTTTCCCGCATTTGCGGCGTGAACATCGTATCTGGCGGCAGGGGATCGGAAATCTCCGCATTTAAATGGCGCAGGGCCGTGATTGCCGGCGCGATGATGCGGGCTTCCTCGTCGCCCATATACCCGGCTTCACCCGCATGGGGGTTGAGCCCCGCAACGGCGATGCGCGGCGTCCTGATATTGAAGTCTCTCTGTAAGGATGTGATCAGGGTGGTGCCGATTTTTACGATAAGCGGCGTGTTTAATTGCGCGATGGCGTCACGCAGACTGACATGAATCGTCACCGGCACTACACGTAGATGCGGCGAGACAAGCATCATCACCTCCGCGCCGGGCTCATCGCATAAATGCGCAAGATATTCCGTATGTCCGGGGAAATTGAAGCCCGCATCTTTCAGGACATGCTTGCTGATCGGGCTGGTGACGATGGCAGCGACTTTCCCCTCTCGCGTCAGATGGGTCGCGCGCTCTATCGACGCGATAATCGCAGGGGCATGACGCGGATCGGGACGCCCCGCCTCCGCGCTTTCCTGCAGCCTGACGGGCATGACGGGCAGGCGCGAGGCAAAGCATGAAAGCGCCGCGTCGGGTGACGCGACGATTTCATGCGGCACATTTGCTGGCAGAAGGCGCGGGTCACCCAGCCAGATGAAGCCCGGCCCACTTTGACGCAGGGATTGCCAAAGTGGGGCGATCAGTTCCGGCCCGATCCCGGCAGGGTCGCCCATCGTGATGGCAATCGGCGGAAGAGGCGGGCGGGTCGTCATGCGCGCTTCAGGCGGCAAAGGATGCAAGGATACGCACCCAGGACCGCATGCCGCGATGGAACTGCTCAAGCCCATATTGCTCGTTCGGGGAATGGATGCGGTCATCATCCTGAGCAAAACCGACGAGGAGTGCATCCATATCCAGTGCCTCCTTGACCTCCCCCGCGACGGGGATCGACCCGCCACAACCGATCATCAAAGCGGGCTTACCCCATTCATCCTGAAGGGCCGTGCGGGTTTTTTCCAGGAATTGACCGGCCTGCGCCAATTGCGAGCCTGATGACGCCCCATGCGACGTAAATTGCACTTTCGCATCCGGTGGCAGCATGGATTTGACGTAAGCGCGGAAAGTCTCCCGGATTTTCTGCGGGTCCTGACCCGGCACGAGGCGGAAGGAGATTTTGGCGGTCGCTTTCGCCGGGATGACGGTTTTGAACCCCTCACCCGTATAGCCGCTGGTGATGCCATTAACCTCAAAACTCGGCCGCGCCCAGATCTGCTCAATTGCCGAAAAATCACGTTCACCCGCCGCATCTGACAGACCGAGCGGTTGAAGGATCGCCTTGTCATCGGGGAAAACGGATTTCCATTGCGCACGGATTTCAGGAGAGGGCGTTACGACGCCGTTATAAAAACCGTCAAGGACAACGCGCCCCGCCTCATCCCGCAGGGAGCCGATAATGCGGCCCAATATCTCCGCCGGGTTACGCGCAGCGTTTCCGAACATACCGGAATGCAGGTCATGCTGCGCACAGCTTACCGTCACTTCCTCAGCCAGCAGGCCACGGAGGCTGGTCGTGATGGCGGGGGTTGTCCGGTCCGGCATACCCGTATCGCAGATGAGGGCGATATCAGCGCGCAACTCATCGCGATGCGCCTTCATGAAAGGCAGGAGATTTTCGCCCCCGCTCTCCTCCTCCCCCTCAATCAGAAATGACACGGAAACAGGGAGCTTGCCCGTCAGTTTCTTCCAGGCGCGGCAGGCTTCGATGAATGTCATCACCTGGCCTTTATCGTCCGAGGCCCCCCGCGCCACGATAACCTTGCGCCCATCCTGATTTTCAATCACCGGTTCAAATGGCGGATGACGCCACAGATCCTCAGGGTCGGTCGGTTGCACGTCGTAATGGCCGTAAAAAAGCACATGGGCGGCGTTTTCAGGCTGGTCTGCCGACATGTGGGCGACAACCATGGGATGACCTGGCGTGTTTTCTGTCCTGGCATTAAACCCGATTGATGTCAGGTCTGAGACGAGGTGATCTGCGGCCCGACGGCAATCCGCCTTGTGCTCCGGCCGGGTTGAGATGCTCGGAATTCTGAGAAATGTCTCAAGCCGGGCGAGGCTCGCCTCCAGCGTGCGATCAATTTCCTCAAGAACCTGAGTCAACATCTGTGACATATTACCAATCCTTTTCATGCGATTTGGACGACATGAGGATCGCTTTTAGATTTGCGAGATTATCCTCCCTCTTTGGCGCGTCACGAAGCGCATATTCAGAGTAGACGTCCCAGGCTTCCTCATTTTCATAAAGTGTGGCGATGGCCTCAACGAAGAGTTCCGGCGCGTTGGATACATAGACGACGCCATTCTCCACCCCTTCACCTGAAGCGATGACGGGGAGGCCGCGACTTAAGGCGCATTCCGCCTCCGCAGTGAGGGATAGCGAGGCATCTGACGGGTCAATCATCAGACGCGCCCTGTCGCAAAGTGCTTCGAGCGACCCCTCCCCCTCAAGGGGCGCGCCGAGATGAATGTAATGGCGCAGGCTGGTCAGAAGGGGGATATTTTCAGGCACCGCGCTGACATGGAGCTGCACCGGATGGCCCAGTTTCTCCTCCAGGCGCGGCATAATCTCGCGTAAGGTCCAATGGAGGGCGCGATATCCGACATCGCCCCGCTCAAGCACCGGCAGCGCGAAGAGAAGGTCGGCACGCTCTTGGAAGGGTTTCGCGTTCTCCCGCTGCTCACCAATCGGCAGGCTGCAACATTTTTCGATTCCGGATTTCTGCAGGGCTGCGACTTCATGCTCACTGGCGACAATGATGGATTGGAAGAGCCAGAGAAGGCGGGTGAGTTCTTCCTCCTTTAGAACCGCTTCCTCAGACGGGGTTTCCCACCCGTCCCGCGCACCCATCATCGGCGTTCGGCGCGTGCCGGTCTCGAAGGCAAGCTGGCGCGCATCGCAAACGTAACCGGTCAACGGAAGGCCATCCTGCGCCGCCGTCAACGCGCCCCATATCTGGGGGACAAGCCGCAACCCGTCAAACCAGACATAATCAAAGCATCGCGCGCGCGCCTTCAGGAAGGATTGTAATGTCAGATCCGCGGAGACCTGCACCAATTCAACTTCGGGGTCGAAGAAACGTCGAAGCGCCGCATCCTGCGCTTTGCGCGGCGTGACGGAAAAAATCGTGACCTTCAACCCGAGGGCAATCATATTCCTGACGGTGGAGACCAGTCGGAGGGAAGCCGCATAAGGCTTATATCCCGGTAGATCATCCGTGATCACCAACACCCGACGCCCCAATAACTTGATGGAAGCACCGAGCGCGGCGGAATGGGCGGCTTTCACCGGTCGATAGGCGCAGAAATCTCCATATTGTTTGATGAATGCCGCGCGATCCCCATCACCTTCCACCTCGAAGCCTTCATCCCGGGATAGGTTGTGAATGACCAGGCGGGGGTCATAAATGATTCTGCACGCCACTTTCCGCTCCCTCGGGCGAGCGCCCAGCGTCGCGAAGCGATAACCGGCCGTGGCGAAATCATCCTCATGCGCTGCTCGGGCGAAGCTCTCTTTGCGGCAGAGATAGGCATCCCCACCGACAGAGTCGCAGGGACGTCGGTTTTGCAAGGCCGGGCATGTGCTTTCCGCCCCCTCCCCGAAGCTGTAGAAACTGCCATCGCGCCATAAATGCTGGCCGGCCTCCTGAACCCTGCCATTACGATCGAGGATCAGCGGCGCAATGACGGCAAGGTCCGCCTCGGCATCAAGCTGATCAATAATGGAGAGCGCACTCGCCTCCGTCACGACGAGACCCGTTTTGAGGAAAAGTATTTTATCGGTGTGGATATGGGAGATGAGCCGCTCACGCACATGCTCCGGGTTGGCGCCATCCTCCCGGATGATCTCGACGCCGCGCGCAAGCGTGTCCAGACGCGTGAGAAACTGATGCCCTGAATGGTCGATCAGCAAAATCTGCAAGGATAAATGTCGGGCCCCGTGGAGCGCGGTCAGTGTCTCGACCAGGCCTGCGAAATCATTATAAACGGGGATAATGACGGTCAGGCGCGGTGCACGGCCTGTCCGGAAATCTAACGGGGAGCGATTAAGTTGGCCGAATAAGACGGCCCGACGCCGCACCACCACTTCAGCGCGGGCATCAGGGGCCATGGGCGGCATGATTTCCGGCGCGGCGGTCCCGCCCTGGGTGCGGACATAAGAGAGGAACGCATTATCACGCATGTTGCAGATGGATTGGGGTTGCAGAACCGCCCCCTCCATTGGCAGACGCCCTTCCTTCAGGCCGAAGCGGATAAAATGCTCATATCCATTACGCAATTTACCGAGCGCGACCTCAGTCGCCACATCCTGATAAGTTTCACGATACCAGCCATCGTCAAAATAAGGATTGGGGTTGAAGGCCGTCGGCGAGTCATTTGAGAGATAATGTTGTAAGGCGCAGAAATACGCCCCTTCCGTAATCATCTCCTGCACGGCGGTGTAGTTTTCAAGATACCAGTCAGGATCAAAATACCATGAGCATCGGAGCGATGCGACGGTCGCATCCTCCTGAAACCGGGTAAACTCACCTTGAGGGCTGAAATAAGCCTGCCGCGCCTGGAAAAGTGAGATGCGCAGCACGTCAGGGTCAAAAAACGGCGTGCTGATACGCTGCTCTTTCTGGCCGAAGCGGAGATAATGATCATAGCCATTGCGCAACCCCTCATCTTTGAGGCGACGCATGGTCAGGTCGGGATTATGGATGAAATATCCCGTTTCATCGAACATCCAGTGCGGCGCGCATTCCTGAAAGCCGATCTCGTCATAATGCTGGAAACCGGACACAAAAATGCCCCGATGAATGCCGTCCCCGACAGAGCGATTATTGCGGCGGTAAAAAACTTCATCAAAATAACGATTGGGCGAATGTCCGTAGGCTGAGCCGAAATCGCGCCAGAAGGCCTCCAGATTTTCATCCGTGACATCACCGGCGATATTGATGATTTCCTGCCGGTATCGCTGGCGATACCAGGAAAGGTCAAACTCTGCCCATAGCGGCTTATGTTCCTGCGCCTGATCCAACCGCATTCCTTTCCTGCAGATCGCCACGCGGGCTTTCGGACCGACATCCTGACGTCAAACCCAGACGAACATTATTTTGCTGCAATTGATATCGCGAAAGGCTTCGGCCAAACAACCCACCCCGCCCAGTTTATGCAGTTTTTTTAACACTTGGTGGCTTCAGGAAATATGCTGATTTCAATCAAAGCTTTACGCCCGGAATATTGCCGTACCGCCTGCGTCAGACGCTTTGTTACGAGGGTGAAAAGACCATCCCAACCTGGCATCGGGACCCTCACCTGACACGAAGACTTGATGACCGAAGCGGCTCAGGCTAGTTTGCAACCGTGTCGGCTGGAGAGATGTTTCTCATCTGGTTACCTGCGGAGTGAACGATGTTGCGCCTGCTTTTTATTATCATCTTTCTGGTCATATTGATTATTTTTGCCCTCAGCAATCTTGATACGGCCACGCCGAAAATGATCAATTTCGACATCAAATTACCGGTCGGTATTCTTGTGCTTTTCGTCGGCATGGTCAGCGCGCTTTTTGGTGCCGCCATGTCATCCGTTGGCGGGTTCCGTCAGCGTCAACGCGCCCGCAAGGCTGAGCAACAGGTCCAGACCCTTCAGACGCAGCTTGTCAGCCTGCATGAGCGCCTCGGCGCCGCGCCGCGCCCGATGCCGCAACCGGCACCGTCAGCGCCACTTGATGCCGCCTCCACGATTTACCATCCGTGAGCCCCCCCAATAAGCCCGCGCCGCGCACCCGCCTCATCGCCGCCCTGGATACAGCCGACATCACCCAGGCGAAGAACTGGGCGGCACAGCTCGCGGGTGTGGTGGATGCGATTAAACTCGGGATGGAATTTGTTTATGGCTGCGGATTTGACGCGGCCAAGGATTTATCCCGCACCCAGCCCGTTTTTCTGGACCTGAAACTGCATGACATCCCGAATACGGTAAGCCATGGGCTGAAAAGTCTGGCCTCCATTGATGCCTGCCTCCTCACGATCCACGCTGCGGGCGGGCGTGAGATGATTGCGCGGGCTCGGGAGGCGATTGACGCGGCTTACCCCGCTGACAATCGCCCCGCCCTTCTGGCCGTCACGGTGTTGACGAGTATGGACGCGGTCGGTTTGCGCGAGATCGGCGTTGCCGCCACGCCGGCGGAACAAGTGCTACGCCTTGCCGACGTCGCCCTGCGTGCCGGGGCCGATGGGCTGGTATGCTCCGCGCAGGAAATTACGCCGATCCGTCAGGAATTCGGGGCGAAACCCACGTTGGTCGTCCCCGGCATCCGCCCGGCGGGGAGCCAGAGCCATGATCAGAAACGTGTCATGACGCCCGGTGAAGCCGCCCGAATGGGGGCGGATTGGATTGTCGTTGGTCGCCCCATCACCCAGGCCCCTGACCCCGCCCAGACCGCCCGCGCCATTCAGGATGAAATTCTGGCCGCAACATGAGTGTCGGCGTCAAGATCTGCGGGCTGAGAGATCATGAAAACGTCGCCGCCGCGCTTGAGAATGGAGCAGATTGGATCGGCTTTGTGTTTTACGCGCGATCCCCACGCTTTGTGACGCCGCAGGAGGTTGGCGCGCTGCTGACGCGCTTTGGAGACTCGGCGGTGCGCCGCGCGGTGGGGTTGTTCGTCAAACCTTCGGATAAAGAGATCGCGGACGCGTTGGCCGCCGCGCCCCTCTCGATTTTGCAGATTTACGACTCGCCTGAGCGGGCGGCGGAAATCCGGCAGCGTTTCGGTTTGCCGGTGTGGGTCTCCATCGCCGTCACCACCCCTGCTGACCTGCCCCAGGCGCCGCTTTGTGACGGCCTCGCGATCGAACCTGCGGCACGGACGGAAGATGGTCGGCCCGGCGGGAATGGCCGTATCATGGACTGGGCACCGCTGAAACGCTGGAAAGCGCCGCAGAACTGGCTGCTTGCCGGAGGGCTGACGCCGGAAAACGTCGCTGAAGCCATCACCACCTCCGGCGCGCCGACTGTCGATGTTTCCTCCGGCGTTGAGACCCGCCCCGGAGTAAAATCCGCTGAATTGATCGCCCAGTTTGTAAAAGCCGCAAGAACCCCTTGCGCTTGACGGGAAGTTTGCTATCTTCCGGCCAGCGCTGGAGAGGTGGCCGAGCGGCTTAAGGCGCACGCTTGGAAAGCGTGTGTGCGTTAATAGCGTACCGAGGGTTCGAATCCCTCCCTCTCCGCCACGGACCGTTATCACGGCTTCTCATCCCCTCTCACGACCCTTGATTTTCCCCGGTTTCCCGCCATAAACCCTTCTCAGGGCTTCTCACCCTTGTCATGCAAGCGCACGAAATTGGGGGTAACGTAAAAAGGGTGGGGGCAACGTGTTAACGTATATAAAAATCAGGAAATTAAGCGCAACCGGCAAAGTCTATCGCCTTCCCGATGCACGAGGCCTTTATCTCGAGGTGCAGGTGAAGAGCGCACGACAACATTAACTCAAGCATCCGTGATGTTATAAAAGAAAAATGATAACCATTCATGTAAATTTGGCGCAATACAGATTTCGATGTGATACAGTATTCACATCGCGACTCTAGGTCAGGGAAGAATGATTTGCCGGCAAAAATCCTCACAATTTTCAATAACAAGGGAGGGGTCGGCAAGACAACCCTCACTTATCATCTTGCACATTCGTTTGCGGAGATCGGCAAACGAGTATTAGTCGTTGATTTGGACCCACAGTGTAACTTGACGATCACCGCTCTAGATATGGAACAGATTCAAGAGATATGGGAGCCTGAAGACCCGTATATCAATGACTTTTCACGTGCTTCCGCCTCTTTTCAACAAATGACTTCGAAGCCAAGATCCATTCATTTCCTGCTGAAACCGACAGAAGATGGAGTTGACGACATCGCTCAATTACCCCCGCCATATGATTTGGCGGAAAACCTCTCAATCATTCCTGGTCGACTCACGCTTCATCGATTCGAAGCTAAGGTCAGCGAACGATGGAACAGTGTTTAAAGTGGCGATCCCTTGTCTATAAGAACGATCACAAACATAAGGAGTATATCTCACAATTATTCGAATAAATATAATTACGATTACATAATTTTTGACACTTCACCAAGTCTCGGTGCGCTCAACAAAAACATCCTTACCTTGGCTGATGCATTCCTCATACCGTGCACGCCTGATTTGTTTTCGGTATACGGTATCAGGAATATTGGAGAATCTTTACGTCAGTGGAAAAAGCAATTCGAGACAGTGTATGAAGTTATATCAGAAGCGAAGAGAGACCATTTTCCGCAAGAATTTGTTAAATTAATTGGTTATACTATTTATAATGCAAAGAGATACGATGGTCCTAACAATAATTACAGACTTGCTCAAGCCCATAAATATTATGCAGACAAAATTCCTAAGACAATTGAGGAAGCAATTTCGCAAGACGTTTCGTTACCCTTCGCTGATATCCTAAAAGGCTCAATCGGCAACAACTCCGTTATACACACGCATAATACTTTTCCAAGCATGTCACAAAAGTATCATGTGCCCATGTGGAAAGTTCCAGTAGCGCAGATCGATCCAGACGAACAAAACACAGTCAGAGGCAATTCTCGTAAGTTTTTCGACACTAAAGATGCTTACACGGATTTTGCATATGATGTTCTGCAGCGCTTGGAGCAAGTTTGATGGAATCGGTAATGACATCTCGCGTTGAAAATTTGGTGGCTTTATTTCGAGCTCATCGCCATTCTATCGATACTTTTCGGAAAAGTGTTGAAGATCAGTTCCTGAATCATCCCAATCTATTTTCGGAAGGACGAAGCATTGTTCACTCTACGAAATCTCGAATCAAAGACGAAAACCACCTCAGGCATAAGATCGACCGAAAGATTGCGAATGGAGAGCAAATAACCGAGCATAATTTTTTTTCCAAGATAACTGATCTCGCTGGTGTCAGGGTAATTCTGCTATATCGAAAAGACATTTCCATCGTAGATCACGTCATCAGAAACAAAGTGGATATGCTAGAAGACTGGTGCTTCGCAGAAGATCCAAAAGCTTATACGTGGGACCCCGAAAACGTGGCTTATTTCAAAGAAATAGGTATCACCCCTGAGGTAAAACCTAGTCTTTACACTAGTGTACATTATTTGATCATGCCCCACGCGAAGAGCTTTGTGCGATGTGAGATCCAGGTCAGAACGCTTTTCGAAGAAATCTGGGGAGAGGTTGACCACCAATTGAATTATCCGGATCCGACTAACAGTTCAGCGCTTTCGGAGCAAATCCGTGTCCTCTCAAAAATTGTTGGAGCTGGCAGCCGACTCCTGGATTCAATTTATAGATTGAAGCTCACTGATTGAGTGTAAAGGGAGATTGTAATCGGGCATCACCCCCCAACACATCCACCAGATAATTCCGCCCCATCCGCACATAAACCAGCGGGTTGGCGCATTGTGGGTCCTGTTCCGCTTCGATCACCACCCAGCCATCATAATCCGGCAGTTCCGCGAAGATCCGGCGGTAATCGATCCCGCCATCGCCCGGCACGGTAAAGACGCCGGAGAGGACGGCGCGGAGGAAGCTCCATTCATAGACATCCGCCTGCGCGCGTTTGAAGGGGCGGAGGTCTTTGGCGTGGATGTGTTTGATGCGTGTTCGGTAGGTGCGCGCCAGTTCGGCGGGGTCGGAGCCGCCCCATAAAGCGTGGCCCGTATCGAGCAGGAGCTTCACGGAAGGACCGGTCTCATCCATAAACCGTGCGATATCCTGCCTTGACTGCACCACCGTCCCCATATGGTGATGATAGACAAGGTCAATCCCATGCTCGGCAATATGATCCCCCAGCCGCGTCATACGCGTGGTCAGAAGCGTCCAGCCTGCATCATCCAGCACGGGACGCTGTGAAAGCGGCGTGTCGAACGCCCCCTGGATGGAATTCGACGTCTCGCAGACGATGCAGACCTTGCACCCCATTTCCTTCAGCAATTCAAGACGAGCAGAAATGGCTTTGATTTCCGCCGCCTCATCATGAACAAGCAGATTGGTCGACCACCAACCGGAGATGAACGCCATATTGTGCGGCGCAAGGGCCTTTTTCAGCTCAGGCGCGGAAGTCGGGAATTTATGCCCCATTTCCATGCCTTCGATCCCCGCAAGCCGCGCTTCCCGCAGGCAGGTGTCCAGCGATGTCGTGGCCCCGAGGGATCGAAGGTCATCATTCGACCAGATGATAGGGTTCGCGCCGATTTTGATCGCCATATTGCCCGTCCTTCTTAAGCCGACCCAGAAACGGCCGCGTTCAGTTTCCGATACGCTGCGCCCCGCGTGCCCGTTCATAGTCGGTGCGCGCTTGATTCACCTGCGGGCGCGTCGACACTTCCGGCACGGCCACATCCCACCATGCACCGCCCTCTTTTGTGGTCGGTTTCGGGTCAGTGTCGATCAGGATCACCGTTGTGCGATCCGCTTTGCGCGCGCGCGCAATGGCTTCGGACAAGTCCGGAAGCGACGCGACTTTTTCCGCAAGGGCCCCAAGCCCGTGCGCATGTTGCACAAAGTCAATCTGCGGGAACTGCGCCATATGCTGTGAGTCTTCCCAGAGATTATTGAAAGGCGCACTCCCCGTCGCCTGTTGGAGACGGTTAATGCAGCCATAACCATGGTTATCCAGCAGAACGATAATCAGTTTCTGCCCCAACATGACGGACGTGGCGATCTCGGAATTCAGCATGAGGTAGGAGCCATCCCCCACCATCACGATAACCTCCCGTTCCGGCCGCGCCATTTTGACGCCGATCCCGCCGGCAAGCTCATAGCCCATGCAGGAGAACCCATATTCCATATGGTATCCGCCCGGCTGCTCAGGCCGCCAGTGTTTCTGCAATTCCGCAGGCAGCCCTCCAGCCGCGCAGACGACCGTATCGGTCGGTTTCGCGACACGCTGCACCGCGCCGATAACCTGCGCATCGGTTGGCAGCGCCTCTCTCTCCGGGATGGCCTGATAGGTGTCGGCCTTTTCAAGCCATCTTTGCCGCGCCGCCTGCGCGCGCTCTGTCCAGCCAGAATCCGCTTTCCAACCTTCCAGCGCGGCTGCGATCTCTTCCAAGGCGATTTTTGCATCCGCAATGACCGGTAGGGAATCATGTTTTACCGCGTCGAAAGGCTGCACATTCAACGCGATGATTTTCATATCCGGGTTTTTGAACAACCCCCAGGACCCGGTGGTGAAATCCTGTAAGCGTGTCCCGACCGCAATGATGAGGTCGGCCTCCTGCGCCATTTCATTCGCGGCCGTGCCTCCACTGACGCCAATTCCGCCCATATTGAGCGCGTGCGTGGTGGGAAGGGAGGATTTCCCGGCCTGCGTTTCCCCGACGGGGACGCCATGGGCGTGACTGAACGCCGCCAGCGCTTTCTCCGCCTCGGCATAAAGCACGCCGCCACCGGCGATCATGAGCGGTTTGCGCGATTGCCGGATCAGCTTCACGGCGTCCGAAAGCTCACGTGCGTCGGGCGCCTGGCGGCGGATGCGGTGGATGCGCTCCCTGAAAAATGCGTCGGGATATGCAAAAGCCTCGGCCTGCACATCCTGACACAGGCTGAGCGTGACAGGCCCGCATTCGGCGGGGTCAGTCAGCACACGCATCGCCTGATGGAAGGCGGGGATCAATTGTTCCGGCCGCGTCAGGCGGTCAAAATAGCGGGAGACCGGGATGAAGGCATCATTGGCTGAAACCACCCCGTTCCCGAAATCCTCAACCTGTTGCAAGACCGGGTCCGGGATGCGATTGGCGAAGACATCACCGGGAAGCAGAAGGAGCGGCAGGCGATTAACATGCGCCACCGCGGCACCGGTCACCATATTGAGCGCACCCGGCCCGATGGAGCTCGTGCAGGCCATGACTTGCTGGCGTCGACGTGCCTTGGCGAAAGCGGTCGCGGCGTGCACCATTCCCTGCTCATTATGCGCCCGCAAAGTCGGCATATCTGCGCGATTTTCGTAAAGCGCCTCCCCCAGCCCGGCCACATTGCCATGGCCGAATATGGCCCACACGCCTTTGAAGAAGGGCACGACCTCGCCATCAATCTCGATCTTCTGCGCGATCATGGCGCGGATGAGGGCTTGTGACATGGTCAGGAGATGCGTTTTCATAGTCAGATCCACTCCTCAGTGACATCCGGGCCGCGCCTCTCTCGCTCAATTTCATCACATGGCCCACCCCGCGCACGGGAAGGATGCCTTATGTGAAACAAGCGGGATCACAGATCCCGTGTGACGTTAATCACTATCGATGGAATATATGATCTATTTTTTGCCGTCAAATGAAACACTCTTTCCTTTCTTAAGTTTTTATTTCCAAGGTCTCATTCTTCATTGCATTGCTTGTCCCGTTCCAAAAACCGCGCGCGGCAGACGTGTAGGCGTCGCGCATCTTGTCGTCCGGGTGTCAGGGCTTTCGGCGCCATCGCATTGATGGAAAACCATTTCTAAACACTCAGCACGTCATAATATACGCCCTCGACCCGCCTCGTTTTAACGTTCGGCACTCATCCACTTCTCCGGAGAATTTTCATGACGCGGCGTCCCGCCCTTCTCCGCTCGCCTCTTCCCCGGCGCCTGCGACATGTCCCGGTCATTTTGCGACGCGCCTTTATTAATAACCCTATCCGATTTAAATTTCGTTTTTTAAAAGACAGGGCGACGAAAAATTTCTTTAATGACACGGAGTGTGCGGCGTGATTGCGATCATCGATACGGAGCGCGAGGGTGAACGAACGCAATGTGAAGCCCTTGCACGCGCCCTGGCCATGCCATTTGAGGTGATCGCCCCTTGGACCACGCCCTCCGCCACGCCCGACATCATCCTGTCATTTGGTAAAGCCTTGAAGCCGGGACTGGCCCTCCATAGACGTTTCGAAAGAAAACCACTTTTGATACAATTGGGACGTCCACGATTATATCCGACATCCAGGCTCGACCTCGTGATCATCATGCCGCAGGATGATTACCCTGAAGCCGATAATGTGCTGCACCTCAAACTACCCCTGAATGGCGCGTCACTTCAGCCGAATCCCCGCTTAAAATCTGCGACCCGGCCCGCGCAAAAGGGCAAGACGACTTTGATCCTGAGCGGGAAAACAGCTCACCACGCGCTTGGGCGGCGTGAATGTGATGAGATGCTGCGCCTGGCGAAAATCGTCGCCCACCACGCTGGTGAGGCGCTTCAGGTCATTTTCAGTTGCCGGACACCGCCTGACATCGCCACTTACATGCAGGATCAATGTCGGCGGGATGGCATCACGATCGCCCGACGTCGCGTGCGGGATGTTCTGGCTGAAAGTGCGCGCGTGATTGTCACGGCGGACAGCGCGTCCCTTCTGGCCGATCTCATACGTTCCGGTTTGCCCACCTGGCTATACCCATTGCCCGTGCGGAGAACGCTCAATCACTTTCTCAAGACCACATCCTGCGCCCTCTTTCCCCGATGGCGCCGAAATCTGATCAAAAAGGGGCTTATCGCTGGCGGCACGGATTTTGCGCGATGGCATCGCTCTTTGACTCAGTCAGGCATTGTGCGCGTGCTGAACGAAGCGACCGCCAAAGACGCGCTGTGGGAAAATACCCGCCCCTTCGCGGATGATGATCTTGAAATCTGCGTCGATCGGATCCGCACCCTTCTCGCGCAGCGCTTCACCCGAGACGGCCAACAGGCGGAAACGCCATTCCATGCTGAGGAAGCGGAATTTGAAAGGCTCAGGGAAGTCGTTTATTGACAGGCGCGGTATGAGCGCCTTGGCCGATAAGGATTGTTATCAAACGCCGATATCGCGAAGGCGCCTTCCCTTGTTAAGATTTTCCTCAATATCTTCGAGCGAACAACCTTTCGTCTCCGGCACGAAAAACACCGTGACGAAGAAGAAAAACAGATTGAAACCGGCAAGCAACCAGAAAACGCCGTAATCATGGATCACCGCCATGACAGACAGGAAGATATTGGCGATCAGCCAGTTCGTTACCCAGTTGGTAAAGGTGGATGCCGCGATGGCGGCGGTACGGCCTCTTAAGGGCTGGATTTCAGCACAGAGCGTCCACGGCATCGGCCCGGAGCCAACGGCGTAGAAAAAGACAAAAAGGGCGAGAAGGGTGATTTCAGTCACTTTGAAAATCATCCCCGGCAGACCCAGATAAGCAACAAAACCAAAACCGGCCAACATAATGGCGGCCGCCAGCGTGCTGATCAATAAAAGGGGACGGCGACCCACTCGATCGATAAAGTAAATGACAAGCCCGACGCCCGTGAGATTGACCGCCCCGAAAATCACCGTGCACCAGATGGATGCCGCGGTGGAAAAACCCATTTTTTCGAGAATATGCGGCGCGTAATACAGGATGACATTAATGCCGGTCAGTTGCTGCAAAGCTTGAAGCGCGACACCGAGAGAGAAGGTCTTTCGGAAACCGCGATTGGTTTTCAGCAGCATCAGCCCATCCGATTCCTCTTTCCGAAGCTGCTGCTCAATCCGGGCGATTTCCCGATTTGACTCCGCCAGGCCACCGCGTATCTGCATCAATACGGCCCGCGCCCTTCGCTTCTGCCCATCAGCGACCAGCCAGCGTGGTGAGTAAGGGATCTGCAACATCGCAATAATGAAAATCACGGTCGGGACAAGCAGGATGCCCAGCATCCAGCGCCAATGCCCGCCATAGGCCAACAGGCTATCGGACAGGAAAGCAAGGAGCATCCCGCCGCAGACGATGAGCTGATAAATCGAGATCATCGTGCCGCGCTGCGATTCCGGCGAGATCTCCGCAATATAAAGCGGCGCGGAAAAGGCCGCCAGCCCGACGCCGAGGCCGAGAACGACGCGCCCTCCGATCATGATGCTGACATTCGGGGCCAACGCGCAGAGTAGCGTCCCGAGGAGGAACAGAAAACCCGCCACCAGCATCGCCGCTTTGCGCCCCGCCCGCTGGGCGATAAAGGCGGCCGCAATCGCGCCTGCCGCCGCCCCCAACATGAGGGAGGACACAATCCACTCATCAAGGCGCGGATTGGAATGAAGGTCGTCTGACAGAAATTTAAGCGCACCGGAGATGACGCCCGTATCCAACCCGAACATCAATCCGGCAAGCGCCGCAACACTCGCAAATAAGGCCCCCCGGCCTTTCGGCGTCAGGGTGATGAGCGCTTCCTCATTTTCAGCTTCAGGAGGCTTTGTCTTAACAGGCGATTTTTTCCTGGGAGCCGACTTTAAAGCTGTTTTCGTCGCGCGTGCCATTGTCCAGATCTCCCCTTTTTATTGCAGCCATTAAAGTCCGGGGAGAACATCGTGGTTCCCGCGATATCACGAGAATCTTATATTGTGAAAAGCGAGGACCCGTTTTTGTAATGAGATAAAGAAACCGCAACAGAGATATCGGTCCACCCCGGGGGCCTTTATGTCCCCGGCGTGATATTGTCGAATTCCTGCAGCTTATCTGTGAAACACGCGCGGTCCGTCCTTACGAAAAGACGGTTTTGTCTCAGCGACACGCTGCGCCATCTCGATGAAGGCGAAGACGCAACGTCATCAATGCGGGGAGCGGTGGCGCCTCAGGTCACGTTCCATAATAATCCCGGGACGTGACGCATAAGTTCAAGACGGGAAGAAGGGCCCAACTGATAAAAAGCGCGCAGAAATTCGTCATTATCCGGCAGCGCATCTCGTTGGCGAAGCCATCCCAACATTGCCGGGACCGATATCTCACGAGGTGGCGGTGCCGAGGCTTCGTCACGATCTGACGTCAGGTCCTGTTTGTCGAAAGGCGTGAGTTTGACATATTCCCACTCCCGCACCTCATGGCGATTACTTTCCACGATGCCCACACCGTCCGTAAGCGGCAGGTAAGACATGTAATAATGATTTATGGGGTTTTGGAGTGTCACATACCCATCAACTTGCGGGGTGATGCGGTAGATCAGCCGGGTCATCAATCGATGGTCGCTCATAAGCCTGACGAAGACATCCGGGTGGGTCGGCACGAAAAGTGATACAAATTGCGGCGTATTCGCCCGCACGATGGCATAAACGGGCTGCAACTGGTGCGCACGTGCGTATTCTTCGGACGCATGGACGCAGAGGCGCTTTTCGGGCGCATAATAAAGATGCCCGCCAAAATAAGTTGTAAGACGAAAAATACGGGATGTTGACGGCGCATCCAGCTGGGAAATCGCCGCATCAGATTGGCCCTCACCCGGGTTGAGGAAGGATTGACTGAGTTTCCTGACGGCAAGCGCTACAGATCTGTCATAGATGCGTGAAAGATATCGCTCCGCGCGCGGGATGAGACGTAAAGGCTCGCGGTCCTCCAATTCATTACGGTTGAAATGATTCCAATAACCGATCGAGTCGGAAAGATCCGCATCAAGGCGCCGCCGGATGCGCTGCACGTAATTTTCCATGCTCCGGCATATGAAGTGCATCACAAAACCGTCTGACCACTCGATATCCTGCGCCGCAATGGGGCCCTTTACGGGCTTGCCACTTGGCCGGATATACTCCTCTGCCGGAATGTCAAATATGTGGGGATTGATATATTTCTCACCCATTTTTTCCGGTCGAATGAAGCTCTTGACGAGGACATTATCATCGAGCGCCTCTGTGGCATGGTGGGTGAAGGCCTCAACCGTCAGATTGCGCGGCCGCACGACACGGTCGCTACTGCCATAGATGCGCCATGAGAAAGCGACGCCGCTGGCATGACGGACCGAAGCAAAAAATTCAGGGAGGCTGTCATAATGCCGTAGATAGACATATTCGTCACCATCGAGGAAGCCGAGCCAGTCAACCTGCCCCTTACATTCCGCGGCGACTTCCATGAAACAATCACGCTGGCGCTGATAAAAATCCGGCTGGGCTGCAGGGTCCGTTCGGCGAAGGCGTATGTCGTGGCAATGGGATGCCGCCGTCAGTATCTCCCATGTCCCGTCAGTGGAGTGATCATCATAAATGAAGAACGTACGGACACCCATCGCAGCATGCCACGCAATCCATCCGGCAATGTCAGAAAACTCGTCCTTAACAAACAACGCGATCGCGACGGTGGGTAGCTTGCCTGTCATTTCTTCTTTCTCGCCCAAAAGATTTGCTTTCTCAGAAAGGAGATTCCGCCACGCCTGATATATAAGACGAGGAGAGATGACCTGACCCATGATTCAGGCGACATTTCCGGGGAACCTCTGAACTGAAACTTTCGATTAACATTCAGAAACGCCTAAGTATAGACTATGTTGTCGGCTGCGATGAATGAAAACCTTTTGAACATCTTCTGAAAGATTGTTTCGGCGGACTGAAATCACAAAATCTTCAATCTCTTGAAGCGCCGTTGAAACCGATCGCGCAAAGTGCGGAATATTGAGATTTCGCGGCGGTCTTCCGGTTTTTCACTTTTTTTTAAACCTTTATGCCGTTGAGGGGTTCTCGCGAGATCGCCCGCAATCCCGCTTTTCCCCAATTCGGAAAATGGCACATTGCATGGCGTCGCACCCTGATTGCGTGGCCTTTAAGCCTGGCGACATAAATGAATTCAGGCACAGGTTGCTTTTTAAACAAAATTCATTATGATGCCCCGCCATTGCCACGTTGGGCCTGAATACAACGACCCCTTCTTATCTTCGGAGATTTACCGTGAAACTGTCTGAGTACCGTGCTCAGTGGGCTTTCTCACCACTGAATGAGGTGCTGGCCGGAATGGTTGGCACATTTGCCCTCATTCCAGAAGTCATCGCCTTTTCCTATGTTTCAGGCGTATCGCCTGCCATTTCGCTTTACGCCTCCTTCGTCATCAGCATTGCGATCGCGCTGACAGGTGGTCGGCCGGGGATGATCTCCGGCGCGGCGGGGTCCATTGCTTTTGTGGTCGGCGCGCTGGTTCACCATCACGGTGTCCAATATATGTTCGCGGCCACGATGTTGGCCGGATTCATGCAATTATGTTTCGGGCTGCTTCGCCTGCATGTCGTAATGCGCTTTGTCTCCGACGAAGTGCGGACGGGCTTTGTCAATGCGCTGGCCATCCTCATTTTTTCAGCGCAGGTGCCGCAAATGCTGCATGTCACCTGGCACACCTATGCGCTGATCGCGGTCGGGCTGGCCATCATTTATCTCGTGCCGCGCATATTCACGATGATACCCTCTCCCCTGATCTGCATCATTGTTCTGACGCTGATCACCGTCTTTTATCCCATGCCGGTCCGCACGGTTGCTGATCTTGGCGCCCTGCCAAGCGGGCTCCCGCAACTGACATGGCCGCATGTTCCGTTTAATATCGAGACGCTTGAAATCATCTTCCCCTATGCGCTGGCCATGGCCGCTGTCGGCCTGCTTGAGTCACTCATGACCGCCGGCGTGGTGGATGAGCATACGGACACGCATGGTAATCAGCGGATGGAATGCACGGGGCTCGGGATTTCCAACATGCTTGTTGCCGCTTTCGGTGGCATTGGCGGGTGCGGCATGGTGGGTCAGACGGTCGGTAACCTGCGATATGGCGGGCGTGGACGCCTCTCGACTTTCGCAGCCGGTGCGTTTCTGCTGCTCCTGATGGATGTGCTGCATCGCTGGTTCGCCCTTGTGCCGCTGGCCGCGCTTGTCGCAATTATGATTATGGTTTCCGTCAGCACCTTTGCCTGGGGATCTCTGCGAGACCTGATGCGCCATCCCAAATTATCGACGGTGGTGATGATCGTCACGGTACTCGTGACCGTCAGCACGCAGGACCTCGCGGCGGGCGTTGTCGCGGGCGTGCTGCTCAGCGGCGTGTTTTTCGCCTGGCGGGCGACGAATATGCTCAGCATCAAGCATGAGCGCGAGGGTGATGAGGAGATCTACAGGATCTCAGGGCAGATTTTCTTTGCGTCATCCGACATGCTCTTCGACGCGGTTGATTTCCAGACATCTGCGAAGAAGATCGTAATTGATGTGGACCGGGCGACATTCTGGGACATTACAGCCGTCGCCAAACTGGAGAAAATCGTCAGCAAATTACAGGCGCGCGGCGTTCATGTGGAGGTCAAGGGCCTCCGCGCCCGCCAGCATGACATCATCGCGGAGCAGTCTGACGAGCCTCTTCTGGCCGTGTGACAATGATATCGGCGCGAGGGCAGACAGCCCTCGCGCCGCATATATGTTTAACGCGGCAATTGCGGCCAACCCGTTGCCGGGCGGTCGAAATGAGAAAACATTTCGTGGTCGGGGATGTTGGTGAGGTCCTTGCTTTCCGTCTTCACTATTTTTTTCATTGTCGCCTTGGACAGCATGACCCGCAAATCGTGAAGCACATGGGGCGAAGCGGCAAGGACGAGGCCCTTGAGCGCGGCATTCTGCGCGAGGACTTTTTCAATCTCCGCGGCGATGGTGCGTGCAAAACGCTCCTTCGTCAGCTCTTTCGGGTCGGATTTTGGCTCTTTGATCGACGTGGTCAGCATGCCATTTTCGTCAGGGTGGTGGTGCGCGTCCAGTCGGTGGATTGTCCGCATCTGATGACCGTCATAGCGCATGAAACGCGCTTTTTCACCATCACATACAGCGTATAAGACAGGATCTTGTACTGGCATTTTCGTACCTCCGTTTAAACCATTATCTGGTTTATCAAGATGTATTCACCGCCGAAAAATCCTTCAAGTCAAGCACGTCACCTTTCGTGCAAACCCAGGGCTGAAGCGACCTCATGCCACACATGTTGGTCCGGCGCGTAGAGCAGGCCGGATGCTTTGTGCCCGATGCGGTAGGCTTCACCATGGTGAAGGGCGCCATAGCCACCCGCCTCTGTCAGAAGGACATATCCAGGGCAGTGATCCCACGGCATGACCTTCCGATAATATAAAATATGCGCATGTCCCGCGGCGGCCATCATATATTCGATGGAGGCACATCTCAGATCCCATAAACGCTCGAAAGCCGAAGCGATGTAAGCCGCTTTCTCCGTCAGATTAACGGCACAAAGGGACCAGGACAATTTTCCGCGGAGGCCGCCCGCGTGGCGGGGCGGCGCGGCGTAATGCAGAGGGGTTTCCCGCCCGTCCGCATCGACCTGCCACGCGCCCGCGCCCCGCGCCGCCAGCATCGCGCAGCCTGAGACAGGATTGAAAATAATGGAAGCAACCGGCTCTGCATCTGAAATGACGGCTATCATGACGCCAAAAGCCGCGACGCCCTCAACGTAATTGACGGTGCCGTCAATCGGGTCAATTGTGAAGGCAAGGGACGCGCGGGCCAGCTCATTGACGAGGTCGGGATTTCGCGCCGCCGCCTCCTCCCCCACAATCAAGGCATGGGGGACGAGTTGACGCAGGCGCGCCTCGATATAAGCTTCCGCCTGCTCATCAATTTCCGTTACAAAATCGCGCGGCGTTGATTTGACGCGGATCTGCTCCGGCCGAAGGCGCCCAAAGCCCGGCATGATGAGATCCTGTGAGACGTCGCGCGCAATCCCGATGCAGGCTGTGACGAGTTTTTTGAGATATGAGAATGAGAGGGGCGGTTCCTCATTCATGCCAGCGTCCTCCCCCTCCGGTGACGTCGCGTCAGGCAATCAGATCGAGATATTCGGGAAAGCTGCGTTCAAACCGTTTGAGGTCATTATCTGAGAGGCGAACCGTCAGGCGAATAATCGCTTCCTCATCCGTTCTTTCAATGACGTCGCCATATTCATAGAGCCACGCCATGGCGGCACCATCCTGGATGCTGAGTTTGACGTGGATGACGGGTAAATGCGCTGTCAGTTGCGCATCGATGGCGCTCAGCAGATCGGGCAGGCCCTCCTGCGTCAGCGCTGACACGGGCACGGCCCCGCCAACATGCGCCACCTGCCGGACGCCGCCGAGAATATCGGATTTATTCAGGACTTCGACCACACGCTCAGGCCATGTCTCATCGAGCACCCCATCCCGCACCAGATTATTTAATACTTGAATGACATCTTCACGCTGGGCGTCGCTGTCAGGATGCGCCACATTGCGCACATGCACAATGACATCCGCCTCGGCCACTTCCTCAAGCGTCGCGCGGAAGGCGGCGATGAGTTCCGTCGGGAGGTCACTGATGAATCCGACTGTGTCAGAAAGGATGATCCGACGCCCGGAGGGCAGCGTGACGGAACGCATTGTCGGGTCGAGCGTCGCAAAAAGCTGGTCTTCCGCCTGGACATCGGCCCCCGTCAAAGCATTGAACAGCGTCGACTTGCCAGCATTCGTATAACCGACAAAGGCCACAACCGGGAAAGGCACGCGCTGACGGGCCGCGCGGTGAAGCCCACGCGTGCGCCGCACCTGATCCAACTCTTTCTTGAGCTTGACCATGCGCTCACTCAACATACGGCGGTCGGCTTCCATCTGCGTTTCACCCGGCCCGCCGAGAAAGCCGAACCCACCGCGCTGGCGCTCAAGATGAGTCCATAATCTGACAAGACGGGATTTCTGATAAGCGAGGTGGGCCAGTTCAACCTGAAGCACACCTTCCCGCGTTGCCGCGCGCGCGCCGAAGATATCGAGGATCAGCCCCGTCCGGTCAATCACCTTGCAATTCAGCGCTTTTTCAAGATTGCGCTGCTGCACGGGGGAAAGCCGCGTGTCAACGACGACGACGTCGATCCCCCCCTCATGCACTTTCGTAGCAAGCGCCTCGACTTGCCCGGCGCCGAGCAATGTTGCGGGCCGCGCTGCCCGAAGCGGGATGACCTGCTGGAACATGATATCGAGACCGATAGAGCGGGTCAGGCCGGCAGCTTCCTCAAGGCGGGCATCCGCCCCGCGAAGCTCAGCGCGGAGAGATGTCCTGTCAGCGGGGAAAATGACCGCTGCGCGCCGGACGGGTGGCGCCGTTTCAATTAAACCCAAAACGCATTAACCCTCAAATATCGTCGATGTCATCGTCCTGAGAGAAAATCGGAAGCGGTGCACCGGGCAGAATTGTACTGACAGCATGTTTATAGACCAATTGTGATTGATCATCACGCATCAGGATAATCGTGTGCGTATCATATTGCGTGATCTGACCTGAAAGCTTGACACCATTGACCAGGAAGATTGTCAATTTGGCTCTCGTCTTGACCACCGATTGCAAAAAATTGTCTTGAACGGACTCACCTTCATGTCGAGGGGAGGCGGAGGATTTTGTTGCTTTGACCAAGTTCGTGCCTATTTGTTAGATGAGTTGCGACCCTGTCACCAGAGCTTTCGCAATCGAAACGCATATGATGGGGTTCGGCTCCATGCCGAAAAGAAATTTACCCTTGATTTGTTGGGTGGTTGCGGTCGTCATGTGACACGCCGAGTTGTTTCAGCTTGCGATGCAGCGCGCTCCTTTCCATGCCGACGAAACTGGCCGTCCGGCTGATATTCCCCCCAAACCGCATCAGCTGAACGTGAAGATACTGCGTCTCAAACAGATCGCGCGCCTCACGCAACGGCAATGCCATGACATCAGCGTCAGAATCCATCCGCGCCATGGACGGCGCACCTTGACTGACGGTTGATGGCAGCATGTCGGCTCGGATAAGGTCGTTGCCGCTGCCGGGCATCATGATCAGAAGATGCTCAACGAGGTTCCGGAGTTCCCGGACGTTACCAGGCCACTCATATGCTTGGAGGGCTGCCATGGCGTCAACCGATAATTCACGCGGCGGCAGGCCCGAATTCTCGGCATATTGTTTCAGGAAATGCTGCGCAAGGCCGGGTATGTCCTCCCGACGCTCCCGCAGGCTGGGAATTCGGATCGGGACGACGGCGAGGCGGTAATAGAGATCTTCCCGGAAGCGCCCGGCCGCAATTTCAGCCGACAGGTCACGATTGGTCGAGGCCAGGACACGCACATCGACTTTCACACGCGCCGCACCGCCTATGCGTTCAAAAGCCTGATCCTGTAGGGCGCGCACGATTTTACCCTGCGTCTCCAACGGCATGTCGGAGACCTCATCCAGGAGGAGCGTCCCCTTATGCGCGCGCTCAAGCACGCCTGTCCGTCGCGCCGTGCCGTCACTTTGCCCCTCAACGCCAAAAAGCTCATCCTCAAACCGGCTCGGTGCCAGGGTGGCGCAATTCAGTGCGATAAAGGGCGCGGAAGCACGTTTTGACCGCTCATGGATCATCCGTGCGGCGACTTCCTTCCCGGCGCCTGCGGGGCCGGAAATCAGAACGCGGGAATTTGTGGGGGCCACGCGCTCAATCTGCGCGCGCACGGCGCTGATGGCGGCACCGCTGCCGAATAAGGAAGTGTCACTACCCGCGCGGAGACGCAATTCGGCATTTTCCCGCTCCAGCCGCGCGGCTTCCAGCGCGCGGCGTGCGACGACAACGAGTCGCTCTGCGTTGAAGGGCTTCTCGATAAAATCATAGGCACCATGCTGAAGGGTGACGACGGCGGTCTCGATGGAGCCATGGCCGGAAATCATCACGACAGGCTGGGTCGGCTCCTCTGATTTGATCATCTTCAAAAGAGCCACGCCATCAAGGCGGGAGCCCTGCAACCAGATATCAAGAATAATCAGGGAAGGACGGCGCGTGCGGAAAGCCTCAAGGGCCTGGTCGGCATTGGCGGCAACCCGCGTTTCATAACCTTCATCTCGCAGAATTCCGTCGATGAGCATCCGAATATCGGGCTCGTCATCGACGATCAGGATTTCATGCTCCATAAGTGCTTTCCATCAATGGTCTCAGCATCGAACGCACCACTTATCCCTGACCCAAGACATTATGACGGGGGAGGGTCAAAATCGCGATTGTCCCCTGCTTATCACCCCGATCTTCTAAAGAAATGGTACCGTGATGGTCATCCATTATTTTTTTTACGATCGCGAGGCCGAGGCCGGTGCCTTTCGGCTTATGCGTAATATACGGCTCCGTCAAACGGTGTCGATCCGTTTCCGGAAGGCCGGTGCCGTCGTCTGAAATCATGATGTCAACATGCGCGGGCTCGACCCGAAGTGCAACATTTATCTCGCCTTTCCGCAAGCTATCGGCACTTTCCTCACCCATGTCGGCGGCGTTACGATCCTGCGATGACATGGTGATGGCATCGGCAGCATTCTGCAGCAGATTTGTCAGTGCCTGGCCGATCAGCCGACGGTCACACGTCACCATCGGCCCTTTTGCCGTCAGTCCGAAGGTTTCATAGGCGATCTCCGGATGCGCGTTTTTCTGCAGGACGATCGCTTCCCGCAGGAGGCGTCCCAGATCCGCCTCTTTCAGCTCCGGCGCTGGCATACGCGCGAAGGCTGAAAATTCATCCACCATGCGTCCGATATCACCGACATGACGCACGATTGTATCGACGCAAAGCCCGAATGTCTCCGTGTCAGAGGAAATCTCTTTCATGAAACGCCGTTTCAGGCGCTCTGCGGAGAGCTGGATGGGCGTCAGGGGGTTTTTAATTTCATGCGCGATCCGGCGGGCCACATCCGCCCAGGCCGCTTTACGTTCAGCAGATTGCAGGGCTGTGATGTCATCAAACGTCACGACATAGCCCGCAACATCCGCGCCTTTCTGCTCCCGCGCGACGCGGACGAGAAGCGTCCTGCCCCGCGCCCCGACACGCGGCCCGTCACCAAGCACCTCCTCACCTCCCTGCGTGTCGATCTGGATTTCAGCGTGACGCACCTGTCCCGGCGTATCTCGGACCGCATCGAGGATGTCGCTGAATTCCGGCACGCATTCCTGCAGATGCCGCCCGATAAAACCGTCAATATCACGCTGAAGAAGGGTCGAGGCCGCCTTGTTCGGCAATTCGATCACCTGATGGGCATCCAAACCGATGACGCCAGCCGAAACACCTTCCAGCACGCTTTCTGTAAAGCGGCGACGCTCATTGATCTGCTCGTTCGCCTCAATGAGGGCCGTCCGTTGCGCGGAGACCTGATCGGTCATGCGATTGAACGCGCGGGAGAGAATGCCGACTTCATCATCCCGCGATGGATCACGGGACCGCCGCCCCTCCGGCACACGGACGGACAGGTCACCGAGGCTGACCCGTCGGGCAGCGATGATCAATAACCCGAGTGGCCGCGCGATTTGATTGGCGAGGACGAGCCCTGTCAACATGCCGACCGTGAGGACGAGAAGGCTCAAAAGCGCAAAGATCAGCACGAAACTGATCTGTATCGCTGAGCGATTGGCATTGAGGCGTTGATATTCACTGACGACGGCATTTGTGCGCCGCATATGCTCAAGGATCTTGGCATCCACCGGCCGGGTGATGGCCAACATCAGGCCGGTTGTTGAACCCAGACTGACCACGGCACGCACCGTCTTTTCATCCGGTGCGTCGAGGATGGCGGCATCGCTGGAGCGCGCAAGAGACGTGGTTTCTTTCGGCGGCAATTTGAAGGTGCGCCCCTGCAAGGCGGCCAGCCCCCCCGACGCCACGACCTTTTCAGTAAAGGCGTCGTAGACAACCGCCTCCGTCAGGCCACGTTCTGTCGCTTCAAAATCCAGAATGGTTGCTAATTGCGCCGCATTATGCAGGAAGTCGAGCTCGTAATGACCTGTCTCCCCGCTATTGAGAGGCGCATAGGCACCGTGGCGGAGCATATCGTCATTTTCCGCGATGATGAGCTGGTTTGCCATCGCGAAGGCTTCCGTGCGGATATTTTCATTATGCTCCTGCAAATAACCCGCCGCGACATCGCGTGCCTCGCTCAAGGCCAGATTGACGCGGTTGGAAAACCAGATCTGCACGCCGAAATGGAAAAACAGCGCTGCGATTGTCCCGATCACGACAGCAGGCGCAACCGAGACAACGCCGAAAAGAGCGATCAACCGCACGTGCAGGCGCGCCCCGGCGAGGCCTGTCCGGCGCTCCGAAAGCATTTTGCGCAGGCGCGATACGATCGTCATCGTCAGGAAGGCCAGCACGATGATATCGAGGAGGAAAATCATTCCCTCAATTTCGGGGCGATGCGTGATCGACATCCCGCCCGCCAGCACGATGAATGTCGTCGACACCAGGACAATCGACGTGACGATCAGGATCAACGCGGTCTGCAATCTTGTAATGAGCGAGAGCAGGCTTTGCCATCGAGCGCGTAAATAAGGCGCCAGGGACCATCCGGCCATCAGAGCTGATCCAGCATGATATCGAGTGTTTTGAGTTTTTTGCGTAATGTATTGCGGTTAAGCCCGAGAAGCTGCGCCGCGCGAAGCTGGTTCTTGCCCGTAACCTCCAAAATGCGCCGGATCATCGGGCGCTCAACTTCCGCGATGATGCGCGTATGGACATCGCCCGCATCGCGCCCATCCCCGACAAGCATATCCACATAGCGCTTGACGAGGTCTTCAATGGTCTGGGCCGGACGTGCATAGGCGGCACTGCACGCATCATCGGATTCCGACAACGTCTCACGCGTCAAGACCCTCTCCCCGCTGAGGCGCGCCGCGCGGCCTAAAACGTGACGCAAATGGCGGATATTGCCGGGCCAGTGCCGTGCCTGACACCACGCAATCGCATCTGACGATACGCGTCGACCTGAGAGCATATCGGTCTTTTCCCAGGCCTGGCAGAGCGCCGGAATATCTTCCAGCCGGGCACGAAGGGGCGGCACCTCGACCATGCAGGAAAGAAAACTGGCGGCAAGCTTCTCATGGATAAAGACATGCTGCCGCACCTGACTGGCTGTCAGGCCCGATGTCGCGAAGATCCGCTGTTTATTTTGCGGCCGATTTTCGAGCCAATGGGCGATGGCATCCTGCTCATCAAGGGAGAAAGCCTCAATCTCCCGGAAGAGCACACCTTCATCCCTGCCATTCAGACAGCGGGAGAGATCCTCACCCGGGCTGATAATGCGCCATGATTTCACGGGGTCCATGAAGGCATGGAGAAGCCGCGCCACAAAAGTCCGCCCAACGCCAGACTCCCCATGAATGAGGACGGGGTCAGGGGCGTCCAGGAGATGTTCCAAAGATGCACGTAAAAATTCAGTTGGTTCGGAGGCGCCAACCCAGTGATGCGCAAGATAAGCGGCGCGGTCCATCAATGGCGCTGCACCAAAACCGGCAGGCGAAGCGCCGGGCGGCGTCATAAGGGTGAGCCCATGTCAGGAAATGGCGCAGATGGATTTTGCGATGGAATGAGCGCCATGGATCGAGCCCTGTTTCATAGACTGAGGTCAGCCGAAAATGCGTCCCGAGACAGTGGCGGCTTCATTGGTGCCGCCATGTCCGGGTCGGCGGGCCCGGGTGAATCGGTGTCTTCATCACGTCGACGACACGCGCCGGACATGATTGCATTATCGTAAAATGCGTTAATCAGTCGCAAAGCCTCTTTTTCCGAGTCGATTCGGTTGATCGTGGCACGGAATTGCGCTGAAGACGGCAGACCGGCGGAATACCATGATATATGCTTGCGCGCGAGGCGAAGGCCCGGCTGCTCCCCGAAATGGGCAAGCATTTTGGCGTAATGCCTCAGAATAATCGCTTTCTCCTCCTCCAAAGAAGGATCCGGCACGATCTGGCCGGTTGTCAGGGCCGCGCCGATCTGCGCGGGGAGCCACGGACGGCCATAACAGCCCCGCCCGACCATGACACCATCCGCGCCGGACAGCGCCAGGGCCTGCCGGGCATCGGCCACGGAAATAATGTCACCATTGACGATCACGGGGATATCGACCGCGTCTTTGACCTGACGGATGAATGACCAGTCAGCCCGGCCATTATAAAACATCTGCCGCGTCCGCCCATGGACGGTGATCATCCGGATCCCGACCGCCTGCGCGATGCGTGCCAGGCGTGGGGCGTTGAGGCTCGTCTGGTCCCACCCCATGCGCATTTTGAGGGTGACCGGCACGTTGACGGCTTTGACCGTTGCCTCCAGCAAGCGCGCGGCCCTGACCTCGTCCCGCATCAGGGCGGATCCGGCTGACTGCCCGACCGCCACTTTTTTAACGGGACATCCGAAATTAATGTCGATGATGTCCGCGCCCTGATCGACCGATAATTTCGCCGCCTCGGCCATGGCCTCCGCCTCGCAACCCGCAAGTTGAACCGCGTTGGGCCCGTTATCGGCCATGCGCGCCATGCGCAAAGTATTTTCATTTTCCCGGATCATTGCCCAGGAAGCGATCATTTCCGACACGACGAGGCCCGCACCCAGCTCCCGCGCAAGCTGGCGGAAAGGCAGATCCGTCACGCCCGACATGGGCGCCAGGATGACAGGCACCTTAATGCGCACGTCGCCCAGCGCGATGGGGGCCAGCGCCGACGCGGGTGGTGGCGGGTTTTTCACGGATGACGTCGGATACATAACGTGTGCACAATAGTCAGCTCAGGCACTGGAAGCAATGAGGATTGTCTTATGAACTTTTCCCATCACGCAGCCCCCGGCATTCCTTCACAGGAGGGAGAAGCCCCTGATTGAGGGCCTGCTTCAGGGGCGCAGAAGCGCCGCCACCTCCGCCCGCGCTGATGCATCATGCCGCCACAAACCACGTGCGACGGAGGTCAGCGTCCGGCTGCCGACGCTTTTCACGCCGCGCATCGCCATACACATATGCTCCGCCTCCACAACGACGAGGATCGCCTGCGGCTTCAGGGCGTCTTCAATCGCTTTGGCGATCTGCGCCGTCAGACGCTCCTGCAATTGGGGTCGACGGGACAGGACACTGACGGCGCGCGCCAGCTTACTGAGGCCGGTCAGGCAACCTTCTGACGGCAGGTAGGCAATATGCGCTTTACCGAAAAATGGCAGGAGGTGATGCTCACACATAGAGTGGAAACCAATATCGCGCACCACCACCATTTCATCATGCTGATCCGCCTTGAACACCTTTTGCAAATGGTCGCAAGGGTCTTCCAGCAGGCCGCTGAACACTTCCTGATACATGCGCGCGACACGGGCGGGTGTTTCCAACAGACCTTCCCGATCCGGCGATTCACCGATAGCGCCCAGAATGTCGCGCACAGCCCGCTCGATGATTTTCGCCGCATCCTCCGGCACCTCAATGGTGCGCAGCGCGGGCGCGGACGTGCGCGCGGCAAGGGTTTTCGTCATGCGTCATCCTCAAATTGACGATAGGGGCGGACATCGCCAGCTTCTCGAGGCAGTTCATTTAGCAATTGATGCACGGTTTTGCCAGAAATCTTCACATCGGCCGCAATATCCGCCAAAGGGACAAGGACAAAGGCCCGCTTCGACAAATGCGTGTGCGGCAGAGTCAGTAAATGATCCTGCACATGAAAATCCCCGACAAAGAGAAGGTCAATATCGATCAGCCTCGGCCCCCAGCGCTCCCCCGGCATACGGCCCAATTGGCGTTCTGTTTCTTTACAGAGGCGTAGCAATGCATGCGGCATAAGTCGCGTGCGCCCAATCACGCAGAGATTGAGGAAGGCGGGCTGATCCGTTTTCCCCCAGGGTTGCGTCTCATATAGCGGGGAAATCGCGGTGACCTGCACCCCGTCCTCCAGTCCGAGACGCAGGATCGCATCTTGCAGGATTTTAGCCCGTGCGCCCTGGTTACTCCCGAGAGAAAACCCGACCGGTCGCATGCGATGATGCGTCACCGTGACGGAGACATTTTCAAAGGTGGCTTTAATCGGGGCGTCGGGTTTCGATACGCGCAATGTCACCGCATTGATTTTCTCAAAACGCGATAATAAGGCGCGCGCTGTGCGGTCCGCCACTGTCTCAATCAGACGATAGGGCCGCGTCGTCATGATGTCGGCAATGCAATCCGTCACTTCAGCATAACAGACGGTTTTTTCATAATCATCGTCGCGTATCGCATCATCGACCACAACACTCAGCGTCACATCGACGCGGAATGTCTGTCCGTTGCGCTGCTCCTCCTCAAACACGCCGTGGCGCGCTTCAAAAGTGAGGCCTTCCAGACGGATCGTGGCGACCGTCATCCGCGACGCCCTGACGTGACCGCGCTCAGAGCGTGGGTGACACGCATCGCGTCAACATGCGGCGCCACGTCATGCACCCGGATGATCGCCGCACCTTGACGCGCCGCGATGGTCGCCGCCGCCAGGGAGGCTGGGAGGCGGCCCTGCACGTCGCGCCCTGTCAAGCGGCCCAACATGGATTTGCGGGAAATACCGACAAGAAGCGGCACATCGAAACGTTGTCGCAAGGTCGGCAGGGCATCGAAACAACCAATATTCTGTGCGTCCGACTTATTAAAGCCGATACCCGGGTCAAGAATGATCCTCTCAGAGGCGACACCGGCCGAACGGGCGCGATTGATGGCTTTCTCAAAGAAGATGGAGAGTGCGTCCGTGACGTCACCCTCCGCCGTCTCACGCAACCCATGCATGATGACGAGGAAGGCGCCGGTTTCAGCGGCAACCGCTACCATTGCCGGATCGATGGCCGTCCCGCCCACGTCATTGATCATGACCGCCCCGGCCTTAACGGCATAACGTGCAATGTCGGGCTTATAAGTGTCGCAGGATACGGCGCAGCCCGTTTTGACGGACGCCTCAAGAATGGCGGAGATACGGGCGCGCTCCGTCTCCAGCGGGACTGGACTGGAATCAGGGCGTGTCGACTCACCACCAATATCGATGATAGCCGCCCCCTCCTGCGCAAGCGTCATAGCGCGCTGAGCGGCTGATGCTTCCTGCACATAGACACCGCCATCCGAAAAAGAGTCCGGCGTCGCGTTGAGGATACCCATGATCAGCGGTGCGGAAGCGCCGCGATGGGCGCGCGCAATCTGGCGGCCAAGCGCCTCCCGCGTCGAAGCCTGCGCCAACACCATGTCGTGCTTCAGCCCGGGCGGCTCATGCGGAAATGGGCGCGGCATCGGTAAGTCTGACGCCATAAGCTCCTCTAAGCGCGGTACAGGGTCTCAACCCATCCATAAGGGTCTGGCTTGCGCCCATATTGGATGTCCGTCAAATTTGCAAGGATGGATGATGTGATTGGCCCGGGATTTTCCCCGTCTCCGAAGCTGACCATATGGTCCCGACGTTTCAGCCGCCCGATCGGGCTGACGACCGCCGCCGTGCCGCAGGCAAAAGCCTCCCGGTAACGCCCGGATTGCGCGCCCTCAAAGATATCATCAATCGCGATCTGCGTCTCTTCCACCGCGAGATTAAGGTAGGAGGCAATGGTGGTGATGGCATCGCGTGTGATACCTGGCAGGATTGTGCCCGTCAGACGTGGCGTGACAAGTGTGTTGTCATCGCGCACGAAGACGACATTCATCCCCCCCAACTCCTCAACATGTCGACGCGTGGCCGCATCAAGAAACAGGACCTGATCACAGCCCTGCTCCGCCGCCTCACGCTGCGCCATCAGCCCTGCGGCGTAGTTCCCCCCGCATTTGGCAGCGCCCGTTCCGCCCATTGCAGCGCGCGCGAAATGCTCCGTCACCCAGATATCGACGCAGGCTTTGTCAAAGTAATTTCCGGCGGGGGTGGCGATCACGATGAACTGATATTCCCGCGCCGGGCGCACGCCCAGAAGCGCCTCGGTCGCGATCATGAACGGCCTTATATAGAGGCTCTGCCCGCTGCCCTGCGGCACCCATGCATGGTCACATGCCATGAGCGACTCCAGGCTCTGCATAAACAGCTTTTCCGGGAGTTCCGGCATGGCCATACGTCGGGCGGAATCCCGGAAGCGCCGCGCATTTTCCCTGGGGCGAAACGTGACAATATCGCCGTGCTGCGTGCGATAGGCCTTCATGCCCTCAAAAATTTCCTGACCATAATGAAAGACGGAAGCTGCCGGGTCCAGCATCAGGGGGCGGCGCGGGCAAATCGTGGCGTCATGCCAGCCGCGCTCGGCCGTGTACGTCACGATCGCCATGTGATCAGTGAAGTGACTGCCGAATTTGGGATTTTCGAGCGCGGCCTCCCGCGTCGCTTCATCCAGCGGGTTGGCAGAATGTTCCACCTTGAAGGCGTGTGTTGCCGACGTGTCTTGCGCTTCTTTAGATGCGGGAGAACGATTCATCTGACTGTCCCTTCATAGGCGCTGCACGTGGTGGACGCGGTGTCCGCTCAGGCGACGCACAGGGTAGGTGAAAGATGTGCTGCGCCCGAGATTGATTAACGCATCATGACCCAAAACAAAAAACCTGTCCATAAAGGACAGGTTTTCCGAAACATAGGACCAGACAGAACTGAGGCGCGATTAGCGCTTCGAGAACTGGAAGGAACGACGGGCCTTGGCACGGCCATATTTTTTACGCTCAACCACACGGCTGTCACGCGTCAGGAAGCCCGCAACCTTCAGGATGCTGCGCAAAGCCGGGTCGTAATAAGTCAGGGCACGGGAAATACCGTGACGCACGGCGCCTGCCTGGCCTGAAAGCCCGCCACCTGTCACAGTGCAATAGACATCAAACTGGTTATAACGATCCGTCAGCAGGAAGGGCTGGGTAATCAGCATACGCAGGACAGGACGCGCGAAATAAGTTGTTACCGGGCGACCATTAACAATGATCTCACCGCTGCCAGGCTTGATCCACACACGCGCAACGGCGTCTTTACGACGGCCCGTCGCGTAGGAACGACCCTGCGCATCACGCTTGACTTCATAAACCGGGGCTGCCTGTGCGGCAGGTGCAAGACCGGCCAGATCCTGCAGAGATCCCGTAAGCTCTTGAGTTTCAGACATCTCTTAGACCTTGATCACGTTAATGGTGTTCTTGCGGTTGAGGGACGCAACATCCAGTTTAACGGGCTGCTGTCCATCATGCGGGTGCGCCGCGCCGGCATAGACGTGCAGATTTTTCATCTGCGCGCGCTGCAATGGCCCGCGCGTAATCATCCGCTCAACGGCTTTCTCGACAACACTGCCCGGGTTGGGGCCGTTAAGGCGCTGCGTGATCGTGCGCTCCTTGACGCCGCCAGGGTGCCCTGTGTGGTAATGGAAGAGCTTCTGCCCGACCTTATTGCCCGTCAGGACGATTTTCTCGGCATTGATGACGACGACATGGTCGCCGCAATCCACATGCGGGGTGAATTGAGGTTTGTGCTTGCCGCGCAGGCGGTTTGCGATAATGGTGGCGAGGCGGCCAAGAACGAGCCCTTCAGCATCGATCAGGACCCAGCCTTTCTTCACCTCGGCAGGCTTTAGCGAAGGAGTCGTCTTCATGTATCAGTTAATCCAGCAGCATGTGTTGGTATCGGTGCGCGCTTATCGACGTATCAAGGGCGCATGTCAAGCGATTTTATTATGCGACAGGCGCTAAAACCGGCGGTAAATCAAGCTGAAATCGCGTGTGGTAACCTATTACCTCGTTAAAAAGAGGGGGACAGGTTGTCGATACGCCTCTTCACGGCTAGCATGATCACAGTTTTGATAGGCCTTAAGGACATTTTCCGGTGAAGCGACCCGTCTTGCTGACAAGTCTGTGTGGGACACTTGTCATACTTGGTTATGCCGGCGTGCGACATGAGGCCAATGCTGAGTTGAAACGCGGAATTTCAAATTTCTACGCGCATCTGCCGCCCGGCGTGACTTTTACCTATAAAAAAGCCTATCCACGCATATTATTCCGCGGTGCAGCTTTCACGCAGGTTAAGATTTCTGACGCGCATGTCACTTTCACCACCGATCGTCTCCTTATCAATGCCCCGTCCGGCGCCCCCCGGACGGGGCTTCATTTTAAGCTCATGACGGCAGTCCGGCCGCATTTTGAACTCCGGCAGCGTGCGGCCGCCTCCTGGATGCAGATCCGCGCTGAAGCTGACGGGTTGCGCCTGCGGGATGTCACGCTTCCCCCCATTGATGCGGATGATCGTCACCCTGTCGATATCAAGACCCTCATCGCGACACGCCTCGGCCAGCTTACGACGGATCATCTGCATGGGCGGGCCGTCACGGATCAGGGCGGCGGACCGGACGGAGTCGCCGCCGCAACGTCCGCACGCCACTCCGTGACATTCAAGGCTGCATGGCTCGATATTCGTGGCATCAACCATGCCGTCAGCACCATCACGGAGGCCCGAAATATACGGATCACCTCCCTCAGGGGGCGTCCCCCGCCGGATGGGACGCCGAGCCATGAGGTCGCTGAAGTCGAGATTGCCTATCTGAGAAATGTCGCCTTCGATGCGCCCGGTGAGATACGCAAAATGCTTGGTTTGCCGGGCCCGGACCTCACCGCCCTTTGCCCGACTCTGACAGGTAGATCGTCATTCGGGAAACTGGTTTTTTCCCAAGGCAATCTTCGCGGGCATATCGACCCGTTTCATTACGAGACAACACTTGACGGCGATATTCTCAGAACCGTCGCGCCGCCTTTCCAGATCAAGACGGATGTGGGGTTTAACGGGCTTATCCTGCCCCTCTACCTTACTTCCCTCTCAATGTCGTATCAGGCGACGTGCAACAGGCGCACGCAGGTTCTGAATTCACATTTCAATTTTACCGCCCCCTATTTCGCATCGCTTAAACTGGGCGGGACGATATCAATGCATCCGCCCACCACCTCGAAAATGCCAAGCTATTGGCTCATGGACGCTTACATGGCCTATCGGGATCTCGGCCTGATAAAATATGGTCTGGGCACGACAGCGGAGAAATCGACCTTTTCACCCGCTTTCCTGCGCGAATTGTTTTCGCAATATACGTCCCGACCCATTCGGGAAACGCCTGGCTGGGCTAAATTGTCGGATTTCCTGAATCATCATGACGGTCGCACTCTCCGGTTGATTTTCTCGCCGGCAAAGCCCGTTGAACTTGATCCGACACGCGACCGAAGCGTCAAATTTGATCAAATTCTGCGTCCGTCCGATTGGACGGTGACGACGACACCGTGAGCGCGCTTCGTATCCACGTCATCGGGGCGCTCGGGAGATCAGGTTACGCCCTGTGCGAGGCCCTCATTGCCCGCGGCTACGTTGTTATCCCGGTCATACGCCGGGAGGGCAATCTGCCAGCCGGGGTGCAACCCGCCCGGTTCGCCGATCTTAACGGCGATGGGACGTCGCTGGAGGCTGCGTTGCATGATGCGGAGATCATCGTCAACACGGCCAATGCCAGTTACACTTCCGCAGTATTGGCCGCCATGCCGGAGGACTCACGCCTCGTGGCCATGGGCAGCACGCGGTTATTCACTCGCTTCCCGGATAAATTCGCACATGATATCCGCAAGGCGATCCACCTTTTATCGGAAAGCCGCGTGCCGAATATCATGCTTCTCCCCAGCATGATCTATGGCGCCCGGGCGGATGTGACGACGCGTCGACTGGTCGGCATCCTGCAAAGACTGCCTGTCATTCCGCTTCCCAAATTCGGACGGATGCGCATCCAGCCGATTTTTCAGGGTGACGTCACTCTGGCCCTGATTGCGACGATTGAGCTTATGGCCGGGTCCGGACATGATGATCTGCCCCCCTTTATCGTTATTGCCGGGCCGCGCGATGTGGCTTATCGCGATTATCTTCGCATGGTCGTCAAAGCGGCGGGTTTGCGGCGGCGACCGATCATATCGGTGCCGGTATTCCTCCTGAAGGCGCTGATCCCGATCCTTGGCCTCATCCCCGGCGTACCGCATGTGACGAAAGCGGAAATTGACCGATTGACCGAAAATAGATGCTTTTCCATCTCAGACATGTCAAAAATATTGCGTGTCACGCCGATTGAATTGGAAGAGGGTTTGCGCTTCCTGTTTTCCGGCAAGAATCGACGGCGTTGAGGCGTCCGGGTTTCTGGGGCGCTTCTCTTTTACGGAGGCGTGCGGATGAAGACGACATGTTTACGCTGGGCATCTATTCTCTCTCTGTCGTCTCTCATGGGCTGCGCCGTCATGCGCGGGCCGATCATTGGCGACTGGCAGGGTTATCAGCCGCTTTCAACCCCACAGGGTCAGGTGGCGATAGAGCTGGTGCTTTACGGAAGACCCGGGGAAACGAGCGGCAAATTGCGCCTCTCAAGCCAGACACGATGGACAGAAGCCAATGCTGTCGACAGCTCCGCCTATCTTGACGGCACATGGACCCTCAAAGATATTTTTGTAAAAGGGCGAATCTGGCGCAATCTCACGATTGATGCGCCGGGGATGAGCTTCCCGACCTACGTTCTGCTGCCAAGTAACGACCTCGTGCCCGCGCTTGATGATGGCAGCCCGGATATGAGCCAGGCTGGTTGGGGCTGTTGCCGCCTCGCACCCGTGCCGAAAAACAGTTTCGGCTATGGGCGCGTCTGAATCGACAATATGTCAGGAAGGGTGGCGGCGCGTCGCGACGACCCGGTGATGCTCATAGAAGTTCTTGAGAAAAGGCTGGGGCGAATGACGGGGCTCGAACCCGCGACCACCGGTACCACAAACCGGCGCTCTACCAGCTGAGCTACATCCGCCACACAGCTGGCTCCGATTTAAATGAGAGCGGGGTGCAAGTCCAGTCCCTCTTTGCGGTTTTTTTGGGCCTGTGAGACGGAGCTGCCGCACCTTGCGGCCCGGGCAACCTATCCGCCGACTTGCTTACTCAGCATTGACCGTCCAGCTGATTTCCGAAATTTCCGGGTCATCCGCCATTTCGGAAACAATTTTCTTCAGCACATCGATATCATTTGACGAGGTCAGCAGATTAAAGTCGATCTCGGAATGGTCCGCGCCATCTTCGCGCACGGTCAACTTGCCGACCACGTAATCATCGGCCTCCAGGCGGGATTGCAGCTTCTGCACGACGGACGATACTTGCTCATCCAATGTGCGCGCCGTGATGCCGTATACGGCTTCAATCGTGCGAGAGCGGATCGGCAGGCGATCGACGAACCGTACAACAGAACGCAAAATTGTATTGCCTGCAATTACGAAAAACGTCAGCAGAAACCCTTCCGCCAGCATGTCACTGCCCACACAGGCCCCCACCGCCGCGGAGCACCATAAAGTCGCTGCCGTGTTGAGGCCGCGCACATTGGCGCCTTCCTTGATGATGGACCCTGCACCCAGGAAGCCAATCCCCGAAACGACATAGGCAATGACACGGAGGGACTCGACCTCCCCACCGATACGCTGGGCGAGGTCAACGAAGGCCGCACCCCCGAGGGCCACGAGCGCGTTGGTCCGCACCCCGGCACTGCGTTGCCGGTATTGCCGTTCCGCACCGATCAGCGTTCCGAATAGAAATGCGCTGAGGAAGCTTACCGTTGTGTCCCCGAAAGATGTCGGGTCGAATGTTTCAATAAACCGCATCTGTCGCCCGTCCTGCATCCATCAATCGGGTCGCCCCGTCCGGTTGCCTTCTGACCGTTGATGCATGTCAGGTCAAGTCTCTCAACCTTCAATAAAAACCGGTCAGGTCAACGGTTTCGGGGCGGCAGCGTCCTGCGGTCTATACGTGAGTTAGAAACACAAGTTTGCCGAGGGGCGGCTCAGAGGGGAATGCCAGCGACCTCCTGCACGGCATCATCCAGCGGCGCACCCGTGCTGGCGAGGTGGGCTTTGTCCCACCTTCTGGCCAGCGGCAGGAAAGCGGCGATACAAAGCGTCGCCACAAATCCGGCAATAAACAGATCACGAAAAAGCTGGCCGTAAATATGGGATGCCACGACATCCGGCAGGTTCGGGCCCGGCATCGCCGCGTGCATGGCGACGAGACTGCCGAGATACATGGCGACACCCCAAAGCAGATAGAGACATCCCATCATGAAACCGCTTGAGCGCGCGGCGGTATAACGTGCGATGACTGCCAGGCCGAGCGCCATTGTCAGAAGCTCCGCAACCGAAATAAGCCCGTAACCCAATACCATGATCCAGGCGGAGATCCGCCCTGTCGCGAGAGACGCGGCCTGCCACCACACAAAAAACCCGATTGTCACGAGGATGAAACCGACGAGCATCTTGGTCGCGAGTGAAATCGGGCGGTTGCGACGGGCCGCCGCATGGTAGAAGCGCGCCAGTAAGGGGCTGACGAGCATGATCCAGATCGGGTTCAGGGCCTGGAACTGCCCGGCCGAAAAGCGGAATAACGTCACACCGCCAATCTGAAAACGCCCATCCACGGCTCTGAGCGCGAAAAGCGTCAGGGAAGTGACCTGCTGCTGGTAAAAAATCAGAAAGACCATACTTTGCAACGCGAGGAGATAAGTCAGCTTGAGGCCCGGGCGCTGCGCCGCCTCCGTGCGGTAAAACAGGATACCCCAATAAATGGCGACGGCGAGACACGCCCCCCAGACACAGACCCGCGCGAGGTCAGGGCTGAAAATGACAATGCTCAGCGCCGCGATCAACGCGATGAACCCCACCAGAAGACCCATCAACGTCATGAGAGGCAGTCGATGCTGGTCGCGCGCGGCGCCCGCATTCACCAGCCAGCGACGCCGTGAAAGGTACCAGAGGATCCCGATCACCAGCCCGGCTGAGCAGGTGAGGAAAGCGCTCTCCTGCCCCCATCGGTCCCGCAGCCAGGGTGTAAAAAGCATGGACAGGGTCGAGCCGACATTGACCGCCATGTAATAAAGCGTGAAGACACTATCGAGCTTTTTGTCATCACCCTGGTAAATGCGCCGCACAAGATTGGCCGCATTCGGTTTGAAGAGCCCGTTACCCGCAGAAATGGACGCCATGGCCATGGAAAGCAACGCCCGATGCGCATCGGCCATCGCCAGAACAAAATAACCGGCGGCAAGGATCGCGGCCCCCCACACCATCGCGCGACGCGGACCCAAGACGCGGTCACCCAGAAAGCCGCCAAAAACGGGCGTGATATAAGTGAGCGCAAAAAAAGCGCCCATAATTGCGAGCGCCGTGCGGTCCGTCATACCGAGATTTTGCACGAGATAGACGGCGAGGATCGCCTGCATCCCGTAATAACCAAATCGCTCCCATAATTCGACGGCAAAAACGACGGAGAAAGATTGCTCCCGAGAGGGCGGCTTGCTGATATCTGCCTTCATATGGTCGGGACCGCCTCTCAGTTAATGTCTTAAGAACTCAGACCCGACATTGGACACGATCATGGCATGAATCGTCAATATGGCGAGAAGCACAGCAAAGACACCGACCGCCACCATGGAAATGACCTCATCCCGCCCTTCCGTGCTTCCGGACTCGACATGAGAGGCGTCATTCATGTCACGCCGCGCCTTCCGCGCTGGAGCGGCTACGAAGGAATTCCTCCAGCGCTGGATCAACCTGGCCGATTTTAACCTGCAATGTCACGAGCAGATCACCAGCCTTGTGCGCACCGTGCGCCGCCACGCCGCGACCATTAAGGCGGAGTTTCGAGCCTGTGTCTGAATGCGGCGGCACCTTCATGGTGACAGGCCCCTGCGGCGTGGGCACGAGGATCTTCCCGCCAAGGATGGCGGTTGCCAGGTCGACAGGCACGGATGCCGTCAGATTTCGGCCCTCGCGCGTATAAACCGTGCTCGGCGCCACCTGAATCGTCACCAGCGCATCACCGGATGGTGCGCCTTCACCGGTCCCGGGCGCGCCTTTGCCGCTCAGGCGCAGGGCTTTGCCATCTTCGATACCGGCGGGAATGCGCACATCGACCGTTCCGGCCTCGGGCAGGGTAATGCGTTTTGAGGTGCCTAAAACAGCGTCCTCAAAACTGATGCGCAATGTGTAGGTGCGGTCAGCGCCGCGTCTGGGGCGACGCATGTGCGGGCCAGCCTGATGGAAGCCGCCGCCGAAAGGGCTGCCCCCGCCTTGAAACATGTCAGAAAAGAAAGCCCCGAGATCTTCTTCCGAGAAAGAAGAACCTTGCGCGCCCTGACGCGGCCCGCCACCGCGAAACCCGCCGCCGCCATAGCCGAAAGGTGCGCGCTCATTGCCGTCATCATCAATTTCGCCACGGTCGTAACGCTGGCGCTTCTCCTTGTCGCCCAGGATGTTATAGGCGGCAGTGACTTTCTTAAAGCGCTCTTCAGCCTCCGGTTTACCGGCATTATGGTCAGGATGATATTGCTTCGCCAGCTTGCGATAGGCATTGCGGACATCTTTATCCGACGCCCCTCGGGCCACGCCTAATGCAGCGTATAAGTCACTCAAGCGGATTCGCCTCCCCACCATCCAGAACGCTGGAATTACAGTCTAATGTCGGCATATCGCGGACGCGAATCAAGCCTTTTTCAACGCGAGAAAGCGCGTGATAAGGCGTTCTGCTTTGTGACACTGACGGGAAGTTGCGTGTCGCGCAGGGCGTTACCCTGCCACCCGGCGCCGATGGCGACATACAGGTCAACAGCGTCCAGCACATTGGCAATACGCGCATCCGCCTCCCGATTTTGCGCGTCAAGCGTTGCCTGCTGCGTTGCCAGAACATTGAGGAAATCAATCAGCCCTGCAGCATGAAGGCGACGGGCGCGGTCGGATGCAATCGCGCTCTCATGGGCTGCAAGATGAAGTTTCGTCACCCATTGCGCATCATGCGTCCAGGAGGAAAACGCATCTTCGACTTCCTGAAATCCCGTCAGCACCGATTTGCGATAGGCCTGACGACTGGCTTCCGCCCGCGCCCGCGCCGCGGCGATCTGGGCGGTCAGTCGTCCGCCATGCATCACGGGCAGGCTCGCCATCAGCAAGGCGCTCCAGCTCATCGCATTGATCTGGAAGGCCTGATACATGGCTGAAGCGCTGGGATTAAACGTCAGCGGGATCGAAAATTGCGGGTATATCTGGGCGACAGCAACACCGATTTCAGCCGTGGCCTCAGCATATTCCCGCTCCGCCTGGCGGATATCGGGCCGATTAGCCACCACGATTGACGGAAGCGTCGCGGGTAAGGTCGGGACGCGCGGCAATAGATACCAGCTTTGCCTGTGATGCAGCGTCTCCATCGGGATATCGAGACGCGCCCGCAAATCCCCGGGCATTTCCCCAAGCAGGACGCTGATCGCGTGGATCAGTTTCTCACATTTGAGCTGAAGGGGTTCAAGCTCCGCCCGCTCCCGATCACGCTCACTCTGCGCCTGCGCGATTTGCAGCGTGTTGCTGACACCCTCATGGTAAAGCTGCTCTGTGACGCGCAGCGCGTCCTCCGCGCGGACGACATTGGCCATGACAATGGAAAGTTTGAGCTGCGTGCCGCGTAGGAGGATGTAATTTCGCGCGACGGAGGAAAGTAACACCATCAGGGTCGCCCGGCGCGCTTCAATACTGGCGTCAATGGCGCGGTCACTCGCCTCCACCTCCCGCCGAATGCGCCCGAACACGTCAAGTTCCCAACTTGCTGTCGCGCCGTAAGTCAGCACGGAAGCCTGCGGGTGATTGGCTGGATTGCCCGGCCGGAGAGGCCAGTTACCGATCGCGATTGAGTAGCGGTTCGTGCCCCCGCCAGCATTAATGTCAAGCTGGGGGTACCAGGAGGAGGCGACGCGTTGCCGCAAGCTGCGCTCAGCGATGATGCGCTGGTCGGCGATTTTGAGGTCGTAATTGCCGGTAATGGCCCGCTGCACCAGATCCGTCAGCGTGGCATCCCCAAAAGACGCCCACCAGTTTCGCAAAGCCGCCTCACTAGCGGCAATGTCCGCTGGCGTCGCCTGGTGGGGGGCCTCGGTAAAACGACCCGGCAGATCCATTTTATCGGGCTTGTAATCGGGGCCGACCGTGCATGCATTCAGCCCGAAAGCCGCCGCCAGAATGAGGCTGGCCAACCCCTTGAAGTGGCGTGCGTGCGCGGTCATAAATGGTTCTGTAACCATGTTGTCAGACGCCCGCGTTGCCCCCTTCCCGGCTCACCAACCGTGACCGTGCATGTCATACCGGCAGCGAGGAGGATATTATCCGGGACGCTGTCAAGCTGCACACGGACGGGGATACGTTGCGCCAGGCGCACCCAGGTGAAAATCGGGTTGACATCCTGCAAGCCCAGCCCGTCCGGCTGGCCGTTCTGATCATTGATGCCCCGGGCGATAGAGACGACATGCGCGGGTAACAGGTCACGATAGCCCATCAGCTTGACACGCGCGACATCCCCGACATGCACGCCCCACATTTTCGTTTCTTCAAAATAAGCATTGATCCAGAAACTATGGGCATCAATCACGGCGATCCTTGATTGACCGGCCACCGCGTAATCACCGACACGGAGATTGAGATTGGTGACGTAACCGTCAACCGATGCATAAATAATGGAGCGCTGAAGGTTGAGGCGGGCCGTATCCACGCGCGCAGAAGCAGCATTGACTGCGGCAATCTGCGTCTCAACGTTCGAATTATAGATTTCCTGCTCTTCCCGCGAGACGATCCCATTAAGGCCGCGCCGACGCTTCGCATCGCTCTGCCTTAATTTGAGGTCTTCCCGTGCCGCAGCAAGTTCAGCCTCTGCCTGCTTCAATGCCAGTCGGAACCGGATCGGATCAATGACGAAAAGAGGGTCACCCTTATGGACGTAATCATTATCCCGGACCGGCACATTAACAACCGTGCCGGAAACCTCAGGCGCGGCCTTGACCACATAGACACGCACCCGCCCATCCCGCGTCCAAGGCGCGATCATGTAAGTCTGCCACAGAGTATAGAAGAGCATCGCCGCGCAGATGAGGACGAAAGCGGTCAACGCCACCCGGATCAGCGCTTTCATGATAAAAATTCTCTCCGCGTTGCGACGTCACGCGATAACGAGAAGCGTCTTCCGGCAAGGATTTCAGACATAGACAACCATCAGGCACAGGACGCAGATATAAAGCGCGATCTGGAAAAGCGGCCAATGCCAGAACCATGACATAGCACCAACACGCCATAATATGAAGCGAAGCATTAAAGTCAAAGGGATGGCGAAGAGTGCGTAGATGGCGATGGGCGCGATCAGAACGCCGAACAGATTGAACTCAGCAAGCATGTCTGGACCGCGTCGCGCGACCTCTCTCTTCCCGCCAGCATGGCGCATTCAGCCGTAAGCGCCGCGCGGCGATCTTTCTCTTCGGGGTAATCCCGAAACAGGTAATGCGCGGCTTTATAACATTTGTTGCGTCGAAAAGCGACAATGATCGCTTCAGGCCGGACGGTTGAGCGCCCGGCACCGTCAAGACATCAGCGGCGGAAAAAGATATTGCGTGCAACCTTGAAAGCCTGACGTCCAGAAAACCGCCCCACCGGGCCTATAAGCAAACCGATAAACGTGGAAAGAGCGAGAGTCTGGCGCAGTTCCGCAAATTTGCGATCCCGGCGCAGGCGCGCCTCGAATTCAAGCGGGTCCGCAACATGCCTTGTGCCAAGGAGGAAGAAGATGAACATGATGACGACATCAATGCCCAGCACCGTGACCGCCGCCGTCAAGGGGTTGAAATGCAGAACGACCAGCGCACCGGCCCAGAGGACAGCATGGAGGGAGACCAGCGCAAACACACCGAAGATCGCCGCCAGCACGAACCACGCAGCCCGCCGCCCCCATCGTGCCGCGACACGCTGCATCACATCGCCCTGCGCTTTGACGGCTTCCTGCCCGACGTCGATGAGTTTCATGTTTCGCTCACTCTCTTCTTCTGACGCTTTATTGAGGGCTTTACACCCGATATGAAGGACGCATCATCTGTGGCGCAGATGGGTGACCCCTTCGCATCATCAGGTAACGGAAAACCATTTATCTGGAAAGTCGGCCCAGAACAAATCCGACGAGGGCGGATATCACCATCGCAGGGACCGGACGGGCGCGGACGCGCGATTCGACCTTTTCAACCTGTGCGTGTCCGATTTCACGTGCATTGGCGACAGCGTGGTCTGCTTTCTCCGCAGCGACAAGCAGGGCAGGGTTGATGCGGCCATTCAGGAGCTGCTCCAACTGCGATTTCAGCGAGTCAATCTGCTCCTGCGCGGATTGAGTTGTTTCCTTGGCGAGGTGCTTGACGTTATGCTTTCTCATCGCAATTCTCCTGGTAAGGATGGGTCGGGTCCGATATTCGGCCAAGCCTTCAAAACGAGCGACAGAATGCCGAGGTTTCATGCATGACCCGAAGCAGCAGGATGCTGCATCTCTCGCGTTGCACGACATTTGCTTAACTTCGAGTTCAGGCCCATTTTCGCTCGAAGTCAAGCCATATGAGCACCTGACCGTCCTGAGTGACAACGCGGCCATCATGGACCGCCTGACGGACATCGTCATGGGTCAGATTGCGGCGCCTTCCGGCCGGATTTTCATCTCCGGGATCGACTGCACGCATTTTCCCCCGGATCAACGCGCTGTCGGTGCGCTTGACGGGCGGGATGGGCTTTTCAGCCATCTTTCCATCTACGACAATATTGCCTTCCCTCTTCGCGCACGCCGAGAGAAACGAGCCGCGATGACGGAACGCATTGGCAGGATCGGCGCGCTACTTGGGTTTGACCCCCATACGCATCTGCGCCCGGATGCAGTGGATGATGAAATGCGGTTCAGAGCGCGTTTAGGCAGGCTTCTTGCTTATGCCCCCGATATACTGATCCTGAACCGTCCTTTTGAAGGGTTAAGCGACGACGCGCGGGCGCGATGCGCCAAATCGGTCATGATGCTGCAACGCGCCCTCAACCTGACAATCCTGCATTTGACGCGTCTGCGGGACGAGGCTTTTTTCAGCTCCGGGCGGATCGCCGTGCTGCGTGGTGGGACGCTTCAGCAATGTGCGGACGCGCCGACATTGATGGACCGCCCGGCCTCCCCCCATGTTGCGCGCATTTTCAGCCACGCCAACCTTATGACAGGTTACGTTGTCAGGAACATTGATGACATTGCGGAAATCCGCCTCCCCTGCGGCACGATGGTCTCCGCCCAGTCATCGGAAGATGTGGAGGAGGATCATCTCTGCACTTTATGCGTCACACCGGAGAAGATCGCCTTATCCCTGACGGGCGCGCAGCTCGATGAGGAGGATCAGGCCCCTCTGGAGGCCATCATTCAGGACATACGGCATAATGGGGACCATATTCACCTTCGCTGCAAACTCAGTGATGGAACGGAAGTGGACATCCGGCGCATGCCAATGCAATATTCCGCATCCATTCAACCGGGCCAAAAGGTCTATCTTGCATGGATCGCGGGAAATGCACGCGCATTCCCTTATGATGAGCCCGGTGACGGTTAAAGGGAGGGCACGAGAGGGTCAGCCATGTACCAGTTCTCGACGCCAATCACGGATCAGATACGCCTTCCGATGCTCGATGACGTGCTCTCTCCGGCCCGACTTCCGAAGCAGGGCCGCATGCAGGTGGCGAGGAGCCAGGATTGAATCCCCTTCGGATGAGATTGCCCCTTTTTCTGTTTACTTGCGCCTTACTCGCCTTCCTGCCCAGCCTCGGCGCGTCATCAGTGGCGGCAAGGACTCAGCATGGCGTGCAATGCGGGCGCGGTGACCATCACAAGCCGTGCCAACCTGTCCGCAAGGCGCGACGTCATAAATTGCGGCATGTTGCCCTGCCGTCACCTTCGGTGAGGAAGCCCGCTTTTACCGTGCAGGTCCCGCCCTTATTCAATGAGATGCCGACGCCGATGATATTTTCCGGACCTTATCATTTCATCGAATCGCAATCGTCCCATCATGCGATATCGTCGGTGACGGCTGATTCCCCGCCAATCATTATCGACGACGCTTATCGGATCGGCACGGATTGTTTCAATGGTGCATTGCGTGTCATCGCGCCGGAGCGTCCGCTTTCAGCCCGTGGCACATCACCTTGCAGTGTCGAAGTCGGCGCGGTGCGTGACGTGCTTCTATGGGACCGTCAGCGCTTGGGACATGCAAGCCTGTCATGGGGTGATTTCTGGAACATTGCGCGCCACCCCGGTAAGCGGGCTCTACCCCTGTCGCCGCGCCTGACAATGGAGGTCGCGCTTCTGGCCGATGGCGTCAAGCCGCACGATATTTATCGTGAACTCGCGACGGATGAGGGTGTCAGCCGGGCGCTGGAGAAACTCGACCAGATCCGGCCTTATCTGACATGGTGGCGCGACGCACGCGATGCCGCGCGCATCATTCAGGATGGTGAAGCTTTGATGGGCCTGATGCCGACACAATCCATCCTCGTTTTGCGCAGCACCACGCGGGAGGACCTATATGCCTTCGCGACGGACAACATGCTCGCTGAAAACTACGTGGCAGCGGTACCGCATGATGGCAGCACGGCGGAGAATAATGCCGCGATCTGGCAGTTGCGGGCCGCACCCCCACATCTGACGATACCGAGCGACCTTGAGACCGCCTCGCCGCCGCTCCTTGTTATTGATGATGGTTTCTGGCTGCGTCACGGCACGTCGCTTGAGCAGCGTTTCGCACAATGGGTGGAGTCACGATGAGCGGCTTTGAGAATGTGGCCATGTGCATCCTGGGTATTGCGAGCTTCAGCCTCCTGCTGAGCATTGCGCGCATTCTGCACCGTCAGGCGCCGGTGGTTCTCTGCCTGCTGCTGCTTCTCCCCGGTATTGCGATGGCGATCACGCTTGTGCAGCTTGCCTGCGCGTCGCGGGATGACATGAGTTTCTACCTCGCTGGGATTTCAGCCGCGCCCTTGTGTCTGCTGCCACTTGCGGCACGGCAGCGCCAACGTGACCCGACAAGCACCCGCACAGCGCGGGGGCTGGGCGCATCCGGATGGCAGCGTTTTCGACTTGATTTCGTCCCTTTTTATTGTCGCGCCGCCATTATGACCGCGCTTCTTATTCTCGTCACATGCGTTGCCTGTATCGTCTGGCGTTGAATAAAGTGTAAAAACATGGTCTTCAGCGTCGGCAAGCCTCTTATTTCGGCCTGAACTGGACCTGTAACTGACGATGACGAACACTGAGCGCTTCTGGGAGACCAAACGGCTTTCAGAATTATCCCCTTCCGAATGGGAACGCCTTTGCGATGGTTGCGGCCTGTGCTGTCTGCATAAATTGCGGGATGAGGACACGGATACGCTGATGTTTACCGACGTGGCCTGCCGCCTCCTTGACCTCAATACATGTCAGTGCGCTTCATATGGCGAGCGCTTCCGCAAGGTGCCGGACTGCATCGCCCTGACGCCGAAAATGGTGCATGAGATTGACTGGCTGCCCCCGAGCTGCGCCTATCGCCTGATGGATGAGGGAAAGCCCTTGCCGGACTGGCACCCCCTCCTTACCGGCAACCGGGAGTCGGTGCACCAGGCGGGGATCTCCGGCCGCGGGCGGATCATTAGTGAACGTTATGCCGGCCCGCTGGAGCGCCATATTGTTGACTGGCCGGGGGAGGACCCATTGCGCCCCCCCGCATCCGCGCGACCACGCCCGAAGAAACGGGCGCGCAAAGCGCCGCGACGTGTCTGAACCGGGCTTATGAGCCGCGTGACCCATCCACTCATGACTCAGGCCAAATGGGCACTGCCCCCGCGCGTTTTCATCTGGGCGGAACGCATGCGCGTCACACCCCGCGCCATCACCATCCGCGACACGCGCAGCCGCTGGGGCAGTTGCTCCTCAAAAGGGCGCATCATGCTGTGCTGGCGGCTGATCCTGATGCCGGAGACGGTGCGAGACAGTATCATCATCCATGAATTGGGGCACCTGAAGCACTTTAATCACAGCCGGGATTTCTGGGATTATGTCGACCAGTTTGACACGCAGCGCCGCCATCATCAGACATGGCTGAAAAAGAACACAGCGGCGCTTCTGGCGCGATAAAGAGACTTTCCGCAAACTCCCGCCCATGCTAGACGGCGAGCTGCAAAGCGAGCTTGGCGGAATGGTAGACGCACGAGACTTAAAATCTCGAGTCCTTCGGGGCGTATGGGTTCAAGTCCCATAGTTCGCACCATGGTTGGTGGGGGATGAATTTCTCAGGCTCGTGCAATCTGAACCCGATGTATTTGTAACAGAAAAGTCTTGACTGGGAGGAAGGTGGGAGGTCCAATTTGGCGCCCTCCAACATGTTTTCCGCCGTTCGTCCGACTATGAGGAACGATAGGAGCGCGCTCCGACTCTATTGTTACAGATCCGAGGCCAATATTCGATGGCTAACAACTCGCACAAGAAAATTTTCGGTGAGGCATTACGTATATGCGCCCGCGGCCACTGCAGGTAAGGTCTCGTCTCGATATCGTGACGGTGCGATGACAAGGAGAAGACGTTCCTCACTGTCACCAATACAGCGTCGAGTCATGGCGTGAATGCGAGCGGGCATTAAGAGTGTTAGGGAGCCCACATGATGTCAGGCAACACCCCATTGCTCATTCGGCCAAAATGGCCATAAATTACCTTTTCCTAATCGATTTGGGTCGATGCAAACGTTAGAAGCGAAAGATGCAAAATATCGCTTGGGCCGACTTTTCGACCTCGCTCGTGTCGAGCCCGTGGCGGTGGCCGAACATAGAAGGCCAGTTGCAGTTGTAGAGGCCACTGAGGAATATAGACGATTGAGAGGCATCGAAGTGAACTACGTGAAGGTCGACCGAAATCCAAACAGCACAACGCAATCGTGAGCGCTGCGATGCCAACGGGTCAGGCCGAACGCGATCTTGAAAAGGCCTTTCTAGCTAAATTGGAGAGCCTCAAATACGGATATCGACCTGATATCCGTGATCGCGTTTCTTTAGAGTCAAACTTTAGGACAAAGTTTGAGGCGCTGAATCGGGTGAGCCTAACCGATGCAGAATTTCAACGCCTGCTAGACGAAATTGTTACGCCGGATGTCTACATGGCCGCGCGCATCCTTCGAGAGCGAAACAGCTTCACCCGCGATGATGGAACGCCGCTGAACTACACGCTCGTCAACACTAAGGACTGGTGCAAGAATTCCTTTGAAGTAGTCAATCAGCTTCGTATCAACACAGACAACAGCCACCATCGCTATGACGTCATTCTTCTGATCAACGGGGTGCCCGTTGTTCAAATTGAACTCAAGACCATCGGTATCAGCCCACGTCGTGCCATGGAACAGATCGTCGAATATAAGAACGACCCCGGGAACGGATATACCAAGACGGTCTTATGCTTTCTTCAGCTTTTCATCGTCAGCAATCGCGATCGGACGATTTATTTTGCAAATAATAATGCGCGCCACTTCGCCTTCAATGTAGAGGAACGATTCCTGCCGGTCTACGAGTTTGCCGATCTAAACAACAAAAAGATTGTCCATCTTGATAGCTTCGCTGAGACCTTCCTCGTTAAATGTAACCTCGGTCAGACGATTAGCCGCTACATGGTTCTGGTGGCAGGAGAGCAGAAGCTTCTGATGATGCGGCCGTATCAGATTTACGCGGTCAAAGCGATTGTCGATTCCATCGCTCAGAATTGCGGCAACGGTTACATCTGGCACACGACGGGAAGCGGCAAGACGCTTACCTCCTTCAAGGCATCGACCTTGCTCAAGGATAATCCAGATATCGAAAAATGTCTCTTCGTCGTGGACCGCAAAGACCTCGATCGGCAAACTCGCGAGGAGTTCAATAAGTTTCAAGAAGGTTGCGTGGAGGAAAACACAGACACCGCCTCCCTCGTCCGACGCCTTCTATCTGAAGATTATACCGACAAGGTCATCGTCTGCACGATTCAAAAGCTCGGCCTTGCACTGAGCGGGAATAGCAAGCGCAACAAGCAGCAGAAAAAGGACGGCAGGAAGAGCTTCAAGGAACAGCTTGAACCCCTGCGCGACAAGCGCATTGCGTTTATCTTCGATGAATGCCACCGCTCACAGTTTGGCGAGAACCACAAAGCTATCACGGAATTCTTCCCGCGCGCCCAACTCTTCGGCTTTACTGGGACGCCCATTTTTGATCAGAACGCTGCGCAGCAGAGGATTGAAGATACACAAGCGAGTATGAAAACGACGGAAGACCTCTTCCATAAGCGTCTTCACACCTACACCATCACCCACGCGATTGAAGATGGAAACGTCCTTCGGTTCCACATCGACTACTTTAAACCGCAGGGTAAGCGCCTGCCCAAGCCAGGCGAACCGTTGGCCAAGCGGGCGGTTGTTGAGGCGATCCTATCCAAGCATGATGCGGCCACCGCTCAGCGCCGGTTCAATGCCCTGCTCGCCACATCGTCGATCAATGATGCCATAGAGTATCACGGGCTTTTCAAGATCATGCAGGCTAAGAAGCAAGCTACCGATCCCAGCTTCGAGCCTCTGAACATCGCCTGCATCTTTTCTCCGCCTGCTGAAGGCGATCCTGACGTAAAGCAGATCCAAGAGGATCTGCCGACGGAGAAGGAAGACAACGCGATTGAGCCGGAGAAAAAGAAGGAGGCCCTGAAAGCCATCCTAGCGGACTACAACGCCAATTACGGCACAAACCACAAAATCGGCGAGTTCGACCAGTATTATCAGGACGTGCAGAAGCGCATTAAAGACCAGCAATGGCCCGAAGCTGACCTGCGGAAAGCTTATCCGGATGTGCCGCGCCACAAGATCGACATCACGATTGTCGTCGACATGTTGCTGACAGGTTTCGACTCTAAGTTCCTGAACACGCTTTACGTCGACAAAAACCTCAAGCATCACGGTCTGATCCAAGCCTTCTCGCGTACTAATCGGGTGCTGAATGCCACCAAGCCCTACGGCAATATCCTCGACTTCCGCCAGCAGGAGGGAGCGGTCGATGCCGCTATCGCCCTCTTCTCCGGCGAGGCGGCCGCTGAAAAGGCCCGCGAAATCTGGCTGGTCGACAAGGCACCTGTGGTCATTAAGAAGCTGGAGACCGCCGTTCAGAAGCTCGATACATTCATGAAATCGCAGGGCCTCGATTGTGCCCCCGAGGCAGTGCCCAACCTCAAGGGCGACGCTGCCCGTGCGGCCTTTATCGAGCATTTCAAGGCAGTCCAGCGGCTTAAAACACAGCTTGATCAATATACCGACTTGACCCCCGAAAATTCCGCAACGATCGACCAGATCTTGCCGCGCGATAACTTGATCGGCTTTCGCGGGGCCTATCTGGAAACTGCTCAGCGTTTGCGAAGTCAGCAGAGCAAGGGGACGGGCAAGCCGACGCCCGACGCCGACCAGTTAGATTTCGAGTTTGTCCTCTTTGCTTCAACTGTCATCGACTATGATTATATCATGGGTCTAATCGCCCGCTACTCCGAGGCGACACCCGGCAAACAAATGATGAGCCGGGAAGAACTGATCGGCCTGATGCAGTCCGATGCCAAGTTCATGGATGAGCGCGAGGATATCGCGGCATATATCAACACCCTCAAGTCGGGCGAGGGGCTCAGCGAAAAGGCCATCCGTGATGGCTACAGCCGTTTCAAAGCGGAGAAGATCGCAGCCGAACTGATGGACATTGCGGGCAAGCATGGGCTCGCGACCGAGGCGTTGAGAGGCTTTGTCGACATCATTCTGCAACGCATGATCTTCGATGGCGAGGCGCTGACCGACCTGATGGAACCGCTCGAGCTAAATTGGAAGGCGCGGCAGGTGAAGGAGCTGGACCTGATGGCCGACCTATTGCCGCTTTTGTTGAGGCTTACCAGTGGGCGCGAGATTTTGGGGCTCAGCGCTTATGAGCAGTAAGGGAAAATTGCCAGCCGCGACGCGTGGTGAGTCTGCATTGGTGCCCAAACTGCGCTTCCCCGAGTTTAAGGAGGCGGAAGAATGGGCACTCTTACCGATGGGAGAAATTTATTCGTTCGGGAGCAATAACTCCCTGTCTCGCGAAAAGCTAAATTATTCTTCCGGTTCTATCAAGAATGTCCACTACGGAGATATTCATACAAAGTTCTCAAGTCATTTTTACATCACGAAAGAGATAGTTCCATATGTGAATGAAGCAGAACTCGGGTCGCTTAGGGAAGGAAGCTTTTGCAGAGAGGGTGATTTAATCCTTGCAGACGCCTCTGAGGACTTGGCGGATATCGGTAAGTGCATGGAGATCACTTACTTAAACAACGAGAAGGTTGTCGCCGGCCTTCACACCATTCTTGCTCACCCAACGAAAAAGCAAGTCGCTGTTGGGTTTGGCGGACACCTTTTTCAATCAGTGTCGGTTAGACGCCAGGTTCAGAGGGAAGCGCAGGGCGCGAAGGTCTTGGGCATTTCTCCGAGAAGACTGCAAGATATCCGCCTTCCATTGCCGTCACACCCCGAACAACAAAAGATCGCGGACTGTCTGGCCTCCACGGACGCGCTGATCGAGGCGCAAGGGCGGAAGGTGGAGGCGCTGAAAGCCCACAAGAAGGGCCTGTTGCAGCAGCTTTTCCCCCAAGAAGGTGAAACCCAACCCCGCCTCCGCTTCCCCGAGTTTCGTGAGGCGGGAGAGTGGAAACTGGACAACTTCGCTGATTTGATCTTCTTCCAAGAGGGTCCAGGCATTATGGCGGTGGAATTCCACGATGAAGGAGTTCCATTAGTTCGGTTGTCAGGTCTCATTGAACGCAGCGTATCTCTCAAAGGATGCAACCACCTAGATCCTGAAAAGGTTGCGAAGAAGTGGTCTCACTTCCGATTGGAAGTTGGTGACATCCTCGTTTCATGTAGTGCGTCCCTCGGGCGTCCGGCTATCGTTGATGAGGTCGCGGCAGGTGCCGTATTTTATACCGGTCTTATACGCTTCAAACCTAAGAATACTCGACTAGATGTCAGCTATCTCGAAGTTTTTTTGGGAAGCCCATTCTTTCAGCGACAAGCTGAAAGCGCGGCCGTTGGCGGTGGAATTAAGCACTTCGGACCTTCTCATTTGCGACAAATGAAGGCCCCACGTCCGCCGAATATTTCTGAACAAAAGCGCATCGCCGACTGCCTCACCTCTATCGACGGCCTCATCGCCGTCGAGGCCCGAAAGCTCAACACCCTCAAGACCCATAAGAAGGGCCTGTTGCAGCAGCTTTTCCCCCGGGTTGGGGAGGTTAACGCATGAACGGTGTCCGCACCTACCAGAACTTAGGCGCGTTGGTGACTCGGCTGCGGGACGATCTAAACGACGCCGATCTTGTGCTGCTCTACGCCTATAACCGCACGGGCAAGACCCGCCTGTCGATGGAGTTCAAAGACGCAGGTAAACGCAGGACAAAGAAGAACCCGACCGGAACGCCCGATACGCTCTATTTCAACGCCTTCACTGAGGACCTTTTCGTTTGGGAAAACGACCTTGACGGCGACAGCATACGACACCTTGAATTGAATAAAAAATCATCCTTCCTCAACGCGATGGCCGAACTCGCGCTGGACGAGACAATCAGTCTTTACCTGTCGCGATACGCTGACTTCGAATTTGACTTCACCTATGAAGATGTTCAGCAGGGCAAGGAGAAAATCTTCAAGCCCGTAATTGTGAGCTTTCGTAAGGGCGATCAGTCAAATATCAAGATTTCTCGTGGAGAACAATACATTTTCATTTGGTGCATCTTCATGGCCATTTGCGAACGTATGCTGGATGGCCATGAATCTTATCAGAGCAAAAAGTATCTTTACATCGATGACCCGATCTCGTCGCTCGATGACAACAACGCGGTTTCCGTGGCCTGCGATCTGGCTAAGCTTCTCCGCCGGGCAGCCACCCGGAAGGATGCTGTCGGTGGGCCCGCCCCGATCAAGGTAATCTTCTCGTCCCACCACGCGCTGTTCTTCACCGTCATGTGTAATGAGATGGGCAGGCGGACCGAGGTCGGAAGGAAGATCTCCCATAAGCGTTATTTCTTGCACCGCCCAAACGGCGACGGCGCCTACACGCTTCAGGCGACCAAGGATACGCCCTTCTTCCATCACGTCGCCACTTTAGCCGAGTTGCAGCATGCCGCCGATCCCGACGAGGGGAAGCTCTACACCTTCCACTTCAACGCCTTGCGCAGCGTTATGGAAAAGACAGCCTCTTTCTTCGGTCATCCAAGCATGGCCTACTGCTTGAAGGCGCTGATTAACAAAGAAGACCAGGCGCTGTTCAACCGGGCCCTGAACCTGCTAAGCCACGGCGGCTATGCCATCCATGAACCCTCGGAGATGGGCGAGGATAACAAGGAACTGTTCCGCCGCATCCTGCGCGAATTTATCACGCGGTTCGAATTCGCCCTCCCGGGAGTTGTTCCAGCCCCGGCAAAAGCACCCGTCCCTGAGGAAGCACCCGCATAATGAACGACCAAAGTCAAAAGCAACTGGGCAAAACGCTCTGGAACACCGCCGATACGCTTCGCGGCGCTATGAATGCGGACGATTTCCGTGATTACATGCTGTCGTTCCTCTTTTTGCGCTACCTCTCTGACAATTACGAGATGGCCGCGAAGAAGGAGCTCGGGCCTGACTACCCTGATCCTAATGCGATCGGCAATGGCGGGCGCTCGCCCCTATCTGTGTGGTACGCGCAGAACCCCGATGATGTTGCTGCTTTTGAAAAGCAGATGCGTCTCAAGGCGCACTATGTCATCAAGCCGGAACACCTTTGGACCAGCATCGCCCATATGGCGCGCACCCAGAACGACGAACTGCTGAACACCCTGCAGGCGGGCTTCAAATACATTGAGAACGAGTCCTTTCAGAGCACATTCAGCGGCCTTTTTTCGGAAATAAATCTTGGCTCTGACAAGCTCGGTCGGACCTATGCTGATCGCAACGCTAAACTTGGCGCCGTCATCACCGAAATTGCGAAAGGGCTCGCCGACTTTTCCTCCGATGAGGATGCGCTTGGCGACGCCTACGAATATCTTATCGGCCAATTCGCCGCCGGTTCTGGGAAGAAAGCGGGCGAATTCTATACGCCTCAGCAGGTCTCAGATATCCTTTCCGCGATCGTGACGTTAGACAGCCAGGAACCCGCAACCGGAAAGAAAGAACGGCTCGCCAGCGTGCTAGATTTCTCATGCGGCTCTGGTTCGCTGCTACTTAATGTCCGAAAACGCATGGGGCCCCACGGCATCGGCAGAATCTACGGACAGGAAAAGAACATCACCACCTACAATCTCGCGCGCATGAACATGCTACTGCATGGCGTGAAGGATATGGAGTTCGAAATCTTCCACGGCGATACACTGACCAACGATTGGGACATCTTGCGCGAGTTGAATCCAGCCAAGAAGCCTTCTTTCGATGCCATTGTGGCTAACCCGCCCTTCAGCTTACGTTGGGACCCAACTGAGGCGATGGGCGAGGATGTGCGGTTTAAAAATTACGGGCTGGCACCTAAATCGGCCGCAGACTTTGCCTTCCTGCTGCACGGATTCCACTATCTGAAGGATGAGGGTGTGATGGCCATCATCCTTCCCCACGGGGTGCTGTTTAGAGGCGGGGCGGAAGAGCGAATCCGAACTAAGCTGCTAAAAGATGGCCACATCGACACGGTCATCGGACTGCCTGCGAACCTCTTTTATTCAACCGGCATTCCGGTCTGCATCCTTGTGTTAAAGAAGTGCAAGAAACCGGATGACGTGCTTTTCATCAACGCAGCGGAACAATTTGCTAAGGGCAGACGTCAGAATCAGCTCACCGATGAGCATATCGACAAGATCATCAAAACCTACCAGTTCCGCAATGAGGAGGACCGCTACTCCAAGCGTGTCAGCATGGAACGCATCGCTGAGGAAGGCTACAACCTCAACATCTCTCGCTACATTAGCACCGCCGTGAGCGAGGAAGAAATCGACTTGGGAGCCGTTCAAAAAGAGTTGAGCAAGATCGAAAAGCAGATTCGAGAAGCAACGTCGAGGCACAACTCTTTTCTAAAGGAACTTGGACTCCCTACGTTACCTGGAGCGTTATAGAGTGATCGTAAATATCGTCCTGATTCCTCGCTATCCGTTCGTCGGGAGTCGGAATCACTGCTTTCGCTAGAACAGAGCGTCGACTTCGGAACCAGTGATGGACGCTGGGCGGAATTCGACTTTGTCCTCCTCATGCCCGAAATGGGCGCGCAAACAAAATGCCCGCCTCCACTTTTCGAAAAATAGCCCCTTACATAAATATCGAGATATTCGTTACACAATTCCGTCGTAAATGAGGAAAAAAGCGATGTCAAAAAAATTGCGGAAAACAAACGAAAATGAACAGCCACAAATCCCCACCGAAACTATAGGTGGAATTACATTAAATATGGCTAAAGCAGAGTAACGACTAAGGGACGGGATTTGCATATGCCGGAAGACGCCTTGACTGGCCTGGGTATCCCGGAGGGCAACATCTTCGAGGAAAAGATTTTTGGCGCCGTGAAATCTGATGACCGACCACTATTTGCGAAATTGCTGAGAATACTGCATCTAGGTCATGAGCAGGTCGGACTTGAGCTCGTCAGGCTCGTAAGATCCACTCTCTACACTCCGGCTGTCCGCCAGAACTTCAGGCAATAGGGCATCGCCATAACGATTCAAGAGGTTGGCACCGCTAGAGATGAGATGAAGGAAAGCCTCACGATGATCCTTCTACCCTCCCTTTGCCGAGTTCGAACGCGCCCTCATCATTGACCGCACTGAAGCTGGCTGGAAACACAAGTGTCGCGGACAATCCTAGGAAGCCATCCATGGCGCTACGGGGGGAGACCTGGACTGCCTTTGATAAGGAATGCAGGGTTGGATTGGAAACAAAACAGCGTCTTGCGACACGGATCTGCTTATTGAAGGAGTGGTAAACCCTGCTACCTTCTTGTGCAACATCTCCTGAATACCTTCGGGGTTTTCAAAGCTTCACTGAAGTGCGTTTCGAACCTGCATGGTTTTGCGTCCCACTGTCCGCACCATGGATTGCGAGTGGGGATTGTGCTCTAAAGTTTTTCTGTATATGAGCCCCATGTCTCTCCATCTCAATTTAACTTGAACTAACTTGGCAATAAAGTTGCACGTTTGGCAGAGAGGCTTCAAGTGCGAGACGAGCGTGCCAAAGCTCTCCATTGGCGTACGAAGTATATTACGCTCACTCAGGATTCAGCGTGACTGTGCTTTCCGGGGGGGGGACCTCTAATACAAGCGTGCTTACCAACTGCGTTCGAAACCCGTAATTTATCAAATTTGGAGGGCAGTCAACCGCGCGTGACAGTATAAACTTTGAATACAACCGACATGCGAAAAATCCTCAAATACCGTCCGCTCTACCGTTCACGGTTGAGTTATAAGGTAAATTACATCTTATTTAATGCATATCTATAATATAGGTAAATGTATTCTGATCATTTAAACAATAATAACTCATATAACTTTTTATCGACTCGCTAAATTACCGTTGAACGATCCTAAAGACCGTTATAAAAATCTCTCATGACGTACAAATATCCCCCAGTTCAACTGCTCGTTCCTTTGAATCTCAGGAAATGGATCAGTAAATCCGCCAAAAAAAAACGTCGGACGTTTGAAGACGAGATCATTCATCACCTCGCCATCGCGCGTGCAGACGGCGAAAAACTTCGCATGCCGATCGAATTCGATGATATTGACCCGAACGCGTCCTTCGCGGAGCTGAGGCGCTACGCGCAGCGCCTTTCAAAAGAGGTCGATGAGATTCTGCGACGATGTGAGTGGAAGGATTGAACCAGGCTTGGCTAGTAGACGGTCAACACGGCTGCTTTAGAGAGATGGGCGGAACTTACGACCCCGCCTGTTTGCGTCGCGCTGCACCTAAGGGCGCGTGGCCCGACGAGATGACCCAGCAAGCCTCGCTATGGGTGTTCAAGAATTGAACAAGGCGGCGCATGCACCTCAATCTCTAACCGCTCTCCAAGACGAAGTACTTCCCCGACCCTGACACAGTATTCAAGAGCCGTTCTGCCAACAAAACACGATCAATCGAGTATTCTCGGACCCAGGTCAGTTTTGACTTGGCCTTGCAAAATATCGCTCTCTCAAATTCTCGTAAAGTTGAGTCGGTCCGAGAAGAGAAATTTTCAGCCCTTCGAAGGTGCGTGGGCTATTCAGCGCTTGGAGACTCATCGAGCGGTGAACTTCCTGCGCGCAGATAATTGCGTCCAAAAGCGCATTATTTAAATCTGGAGAATTAGCGAATTGCTCCTTACTATTGTTAGCGGCTTGCTCCACAAGTGTCGCGTTCTCTAATAACTTGCCTTTCAAAACGCCGTTAACATAAATGAGTTGATCCTCTTCACTCAAATCGCCGTCGAAAAGACCATTAACACTTTGGATAATTTCATCCAATAAGGCCTTTTGTTTATCGTGAACGGCTCCGCTGCCGACAGCATTCATTGGGGCTAATTTCAGCGCCTCTCCATGTTCCAGATGAATGGGCTGTTTACCTTTGTTACGCAAGCTGTGATGCGACAAGGAAATTTTGGATAAGTCGACTTGGTCGCGCTCGCGACCAAAGTCCAATAGAGGGAGAAGGCGTTTGAAAAATATGAAGCGTTTCTCGTAGTCAGTATTACCATAGTCAAGTATCTGTGAAAGAAATGTATACAATCGAAAATAAGCACCCACATCCTGTTTAAAAAGATTCAATGCGTTCAAACTGTCGCGCGCAGACTGCGTGGAAAGCGCATCATTCAAGGCTTCTGAAGTCACGATCTTGGCTTGGGCCGCCTTGTAACGTTTCAATAAACGGTCAGCAACTGGCGCGATTGCGACCTGTAACTGTGATTGCGTTCCCTTCGGGTCGAGTTCGACGGATGCGACCCGCTCAACTTCAAAATTGTCGAAACATCCCGCAGCGTCGAGCTTGGAGCGCAGATCGAGTATCTGCTCAGGTTCAGTTGTCGCTTCGAGCTCCGCCGTTTCGTAGTAAGCTTTGAACGCCTTGAGAATTTCTTGAGCCTCGTTCACAAAATCGAGAATGTAAGTCGTATCTTTATCGGCGTGAGCTCGATTTAGGCGGGAAAGTGTTTGTACCGCTTGGATGCCGCCGAGTTTCTTATCAACGTACATACCGCACAGGAGTGGCTGATCAAAACCTGTCTGAAATTTGTTGGCGACGAGGAGGAGGTGATGATCCGGCTCCGCAAAGGCATCACGAATATCACGCCCATTCAGATGCGGATTAAGTTCCCTGCTGCTCTCCGTGACTGGGTCAGGGTAACTCTCCTGATCATCAACCTCGCCTGAAAACGCGACGAGAACCTGCAACGGGTATCTCTGCTCCGCAATATAAGCCCTTATGGCTTTTTGCCAACGAACGGCTTCTTTCCGGCTTGCGACGACAACCATGGCTTTGGCCTTGCCGTTCAGGAGCGGCTGGACATTCTCGCGATAATGCTCAACGACGATCTTAACTTTTTGCGCAATATTATAAGGGTGGAGGCGCACCCATTGCATAATGCCCTTCAAAGCGGCACTGCGTTCAACCTGGGTGTGATCCAACTCCTGCCCATTATGCGCAAGTTTAAATGCCATCTTATAGGTTGTGTAATTTCTCAGGACATCAAGGATGAAGCCTTCCTCTATCGCCTGACGCATGGAATAAACATGGAAGGGCGTGGGCCTGCCATCGGCGCCGGGGCGTCCGAATAATTCCAGCGTCTTCTGCTTCGGCGTCGCTGTAAAAGCAATATAGGTTAGGCCTTTAAGGTCAACGCGAGACTTCATCTGTGCGGCGAGTAGAACTTCGGTATCGACTTCGCCACCATCCTGATATTCAGCCCACTCCTCGGCCGAGAGGAGTTGTTTAAGTTTGGACGCGGCCTCACCTGTCTGGGAACTATGGGCTTCGTCCGCGATGACCGCAAATTGCTTGCCTTCTGTCGCGGCTAATTCCTGCACAGCCTGCAAAGCGAATGGAAAAGTCTGAATGGTGCACACGATGATCTTCTTGCCATTCTTGAGGGCCTGACCGAGTTGAGCACTTTTGCTACCATGCTCACGGGTAATGCTTTCCACAACACCATGTGTACGCTCGAAATCGAAGATGGCTTCCTGCAACTGCGCGTCCAGAACTGTACGATCCGACACAACCAATACGGTGTCGAAGATTTTTTTGTGATCCGTATCATGTAGATCCGCGAGAAAGTGAGCCGTCCAGGCAATGGAATTCGTTTTGCCGGAACCCGCGGAATGCTGGATCAGGTATCGCTCTCCTGCACCTTTCTCCAGCGCATCCGCCACAATCTTCCGCGTTGCGTCCAGTTGGTGGTATCGAGGAAAAATGACGCTCTTGAGCTGTTTTTTCGCATCGCGCCGTCCGATAAGGTAGCGATGCAATATATCAAGCCAACTTTCCCGCGCCCAAACTTCATCCCACAGATAAGACGTCGCAAAGCCATCGGGATTCGGCGCATTGCCGGCCCCGCCATGGTGACCGCGATTGAAGGGCAGAAATGTCGTTGACGGCCCGGTCAAGTGGGTTGTCATCCTGACCTCGGCCTGACTGACGGCAAAATGAACCAATGCTCCGCCCGGGAAACTCAGTAAAGGTTCAATCTGCCGCCCCTTCGGATGCGGATCTCGGTCAAAGCGGTATTGATCAACGGCATCTTCCACACTTTGCGTAAAGTCCGATTTCAGCTCTGCGGTGGCGACGGGCACGCCATTGACGAACAAAACCAGGTCCAGCGCGTCCTGCGGATTATTGATTGAATGACGTACCTGCCTGACGACGCGCAGTCGGTTGGCCTCGTAATTTTTCTGCGTCACTGGGTTGATCGCGAGCGCAGGCTTAAACTGTACCAAACTTAGAGGTTTTCTGAGGCCCAGCATGTCCATGCCGTGACGCAAAACATTGAGCGTTCCTTGCTCACTCAGGCATTTACGGAGGCGCTCAGCTAGTCGCACGGGCAGTGAAGGGCCGTGCATCTTCGTCAGGCTCTGCCAGCTATCGGGCTGCGTCTCCTCAAGCCACGCCAGCAGGTCAGGCATGAATAAGGCGTAGGCACGGTCATAATGCGCCGCATCACCTTCGGCATAAAGCCAGCCCTTGCGGGCTAAGGCTAGGCAGATTTCGGCCTCAAAATGATGTTCCTGATGCAGCGTGCTCATTATTTACCCTGTTTTTTCTAAATGTGCCGGTGTCGTCCGATTCAACTCAGCTCTCGCAATAGCTGCGCTCAAGGAGAGGTTTGGCCCGCTCCAGATCTTCAAGCGTTCGAATGGTTATTTCCAGATTGCCGGTGCCCCAATGTCCGACATGGGTCACATCCCGACTAAAACCCTCTTCCAAAGAGACGGAAGCCGGATCAATCGACAGTGTGATTAGAAGGCGATGCGCCTGGACCACGATGCATGCGAAATTTTTCAGGCGTCTGAAGGCCGTGTAGAGTTTGAGGTGCTTTTCCTGAACGTCATCACCGAGGCTGTTGAGGTAGCTGGCAGTCTGCGTGTAAAGCTCCCGAAGCGGGTCGGAGCCCATCTCGAGCCATTCTTCGACAGATCTGTCCTTGCCATGCGTCGTCAAGCCATGCGGCGCACCCGATGCAGATTTGGAAGTCGTCTCTTTAGACGAAGTGGCATCGGGCACCGTTTGAGAATTGACGAGTTCCAGCAACAGCAATTCTTCATCGAACAATTTGTAACGCAGCAATTCAATATTTCGTGGGATCTGCTGAACGGCATACTGATCATAACGCGTAAAGTCAGCGGCAATGCAGACGAGGCGTGTCCCCATCCACTCGATCTGGTCGGCAGCGTCCTTGCCCAGTTTTTCCATGACGAGCCATCGAAACTCGGCCCGATGGTCCAAAAGCCAATCCAAATAGAAAAGCCCTTGATTGATGACATTCTCATTATTGTGTCGTTTATATTCAATGATGACCGGGTAGCCATTTTCATCCAGTCCAAGGGAGTCGATGCGCCCCTTATGCGTCTTGCCAGTCTTATATTCGCTGGCAAGAAAGCGCACACCGAGGCAGACTGACATATTGGCTTCAAGCAAACTCTGTAACGCGCGCTCCAGCTTCGCGGCCTGACTGGGTAACTCAGTCGCCACGCCGTTGGAAAGGCGGAAAAGCTGGATGTCGGTCACGCAGCCTGCTCTTCAGAAAGCGCGTTACGAACGTCGATCTTACCTGTGACGGCGGCGGCTATGAGGGCGCTACGGCGTTCCTTGAGGAGCTCGGAAAGCTTTTTCTGCGCCGCGACGAGCGCATCAATTTTCCCGGTCTCTTTATCGAGGAACGTTGCGATCGCGGTTTGCTCCTCGCGGGAGGGAAAAGGCAAAGATAATTTTCCTAAATCCGTCGCTGTTATTGCGGGATAACTCACCCCTGTCGATCGACAAATCACTTCATCAATAAAGTAGTCGCTTTGCAGACAAAACTTTGCAAATTCTTTTTGTAAATCGATCGTCGGGCGGATCACCGCAAAACCCGTGGATACAACAAAATTTGCAAAATCTGAAGAGATGGACGTGATTGCTTTCAAATATGTTCTAACAGTCGAGACTATTACATCACCTTGTTTGACTAATCTTCTCGCTCGGGACGGAGCATCAGCAAATTGAAATGTGTCAATCTTACGAATTCCACCCTCCAAACTGACACTACCGATGTCGATATAATTTATGTGACACGATGGGTTTGTGGATTCGGGCAAAACGTTGTCGTTTATTGTCGCGACCGACTTGATCGGGTTAACCTCCCAATGCGCAGGCACCTTGCCGAGCCATGCGATGCCGAAATCTTTCATAGGGGCGTCGGGGTTGAGGCCGCGGGTCACGGCGTGGGAGATGGTGGCCTGACGTTTTTCCGCCAACAATGCGAGAAGCTTCTCCTGCGCCGCAATCAGCGCATCAATTTTCCCTGTCTCCCGATCAAGGAAAGCCGCGATAGCGGTCTGCTCAAACTTGCTAGGATAGGGAGTGTGGAAAGCTCCCAACGCATCGCCGGAAATTTCTGAAAATGTCGTTCCCTTTCCATATAAATTAAGGCTCTTCGTGCAAATCGATAAATAGTACGCAAAGTATAAGGAAAGGTCATTCTGCTTCGGCACAAGTGCTTTACAACCTTGATTAGTGCAAAGTTCAATAGTTGATATTGCCAAATATCCGATAGGCGCCCGCGTCGAGAGGACAATTGACCCCGCCGGGACTAAGGAAGCTGCACATGACTCCAGCCCCAAACGAGTTATTCTGCGTATTGACCTAAAAACAAATAGAGACGTTAAGCTACTCAGGTCCGCAGGGCTTATCCAAACTATTTCTCCATTCCAATACGAAGGTTCGTCAGATTTCGGAGTGGAACCTCCGACTATGCAGAAAATCGTTTTGAGACGATCAATAGTCCAATGCGCCGGCACCTTGCCAAGCCACGCAACACCACTCTCCCGATACTCCGGATAAGCAGGCAATCTCATCCCACCAACTCCCCCAGCATCGTCATGATGTTGGCGGCGACCGCTTTCAGTTCCTCGTCGATTTCATGCAGCTCACGCGGGGGCTCAAATACATAGAAATGTCGGTTGAAGGGTATTTCGTAGCCCACTTTGCTCCGGGCCTCGTCAATCCATGCATCGGGCGCGTGCGGCAAAACCTCGCGGGCGAAATAAGCACCGATATCGTCAGAAAGCGGAATATTCTCCGTATCCCGCAATGTCGTGTCGGGTTGCTTCTTCCCCTTCTGTTTGCCTTTAACGCCCAGCACGATTGCACCCTGCTCATCGCGCAGCGGGCGTTCAACCGTCACCGTCGTGAAGCCGAAATCCCGATTGCGGAAGATGCGGGAAATCGGCTTCCGCTTCACCTTGCCGCCATCCGGCGCATCTGGCGCGGCCTCGCCTTCGCGCACAATGGAAGAGCTGACCTCTTTGCCCTCAGCATCCAGCACGGTCGCCTGTTCAGCTTCGATAAAAGCGCCGAATAAGGTGGTGACGTCGTCAATCTGCGCGTCGCTCATTTCCTTACGCTTGCTGCCGAGGCTCTTGCGCATTTTCTGCCAGAAATGCGACGCGTCGATCAGCTGCACCAAGCCTTTGCGCTGTTCCGGCTTCTTATTGGAGAGGATCCACACGTAAGTGGCGATGCCGGTATTATAGAACATGTCCGTCGGCAGGCCGATAATGGCTTCGACCAGGTCATTCTCCAGCACATATCGCCGGATTTCGGACTCGCCTGACCCCGCGCCACCAGTAAATAGAGGTGAGCCATTCAGGACAATTCCGAAGCGGCTTCCACCATCGCTTGCCGGGCGCATCTTGCTGATAAGATGCAGGAGGAAAAGCATGGACCCATCCGACACGCGCGGCAGGCCGGGGCCGAAGCGACCATCAAAGCCTCTTTGCTCATGCTCTTTGCGGATGATTTTCTCGACCTTCTTCCACTCCACGCCGAAGGGTGGATTGGAGAGCATGTAATCGAATTTCTTCCCCTCATGCCCGTCGTCAGACAGGGTATTCCCGGCGATGATATTGCCGATTTCCTGGCCTTTGATGAGTATATCCGCCTTGCAGATGGCGTAGGATTCCGGATTGAGCTCCTGACCAAACATTGTCAAGCGTGCCTTCGGATTATGTTGCCGCAGAAACGCCTCAGCCTCCGTGAGCATACCGCCTGTGCCTGCTGTCGGGTCGTAAATTGTGCGGACGATTGCTTTGCCGGAGCTCAATACATCATCGTCTTCGATGAAGATGAGATTGACCATGAGGCGGATGACTTCACGCGGGGTGAAATGCTCCCCGGCCGTTTCATTCGAGATCTCCGAGAATTTGCGGATCAGTTCTTCAAACACCAATCCCATCTGAGCATTATCGACGGTATCAGGATGAAGGTCGATTTTGGTGAATTTCTCCGTCACCAGATAGAGCAGATCTGATTTGGCAAGACGCTCTATCTGGACGTAAAAATCGAAGCTCTCAAATATATCCCGCGCACTCTCGGAGAAGGCCTGGATGTAATTATATAGGTTTTGCCGGATATGATCCTGATCGCCCAGCAGCTTTTCAAGATCGAGTGGCGACGTGTTGAAGAAGGATTGGCCGGCCTTCGCCCTCAGGAAGTGCGAGGGGTCGCGCATTCCGGCTTCAGTCCTGGCTTTGAATTCCGCCAGAACTGCCGGTTTGGTCTTTTGCAACACACAGTCCAGACGGCGAAGAACTGTGAAAGGAAGGATGACCCGTCCATATTCGGACTGTTTATAATCCCCACGCAATAAATTAGCGACCGACCAAATAAATGAGGAGAGAGCCTGATGATTCATGGGTGCGACATCAGGCTTATTCTGGCGCAGGACGAGGTGGCGCCTATCGCCTCCTTCCAAAAAAATTCACAATTTTCAATGTCGTCGTCATAGCGCAGAGTGGTATTTATCTGCTTCTCATCCCCAAGTCGGTCGGAATTGAAGCTAATATCCTGAAAGACGCTTTTCCCAGCATCTCTGAGCTTCGTGCCATTATTTTCCTCAATAGCATGTAGCGCCTTGTCGATGCGTTCCCCACTTCCCGGACTATGACGCTGCTCATAGAGCGCGTAGAAGCTGGCTCCCCGCGGCAGGGCAAAACGCTCCTCCCGCAAGTACATGTCAATCAGTTCTTTGTCGTTACTAAATTTCTTTTCAATTTTTTCATAGTGGTCCAGACAGACATCTGAAATGTATTTGAGGAATAACATCGTCAATACATAGTCTCGGTATGCGTCCGGGCTGATCGTCCCTCTAAAAACATTGCAGACGTTCCACAATGCCTTGTTGATCGAGTCCTGTGATAATTTTTGACTCATAAGCACCCTTCCTGTCTCTGACTTGCCTCAAGGCAATTTGCGCCAGATTCAGGCGCTGCATCGACAGTAATAATGCTTTTTCGTCAACAGTAAATTTATGGGGGCGGCATGGAGAGGGTCGGTCAGGATCGACCTTTTGGCGGCAGCCCGCGGTCACCCTGGCTTAGCTGAGGTCGATCCTGACGCGAAAAAACATTCACATCCGCGTGATCACTGCACGAGCTGAAATTTCCTGGGGGTCATTAAGCAGTGAAACTCTTTTTAACGCGGATGACGTCCCCGCCCCCTCCCCCTGACACCTCACCCCAACCAAACCAACCGCCTCGGTCGCAGGCCCAGCACCTCCTCCGCCTTCCGGTTGCACGCGCCGGAAAGTTCGTTCTGGTAGTAAACCCCCTCCTCCCCCAGCAGCTTCAGCGCTTCCTGCGTGTCGAGGCGGGGTGGGGGTGGGGCCTGGATCCATTGGGCGTAGGCGGGGAGCCAGTCGGCGATTTTCGTTGATTCGCCATCCACCACATTATAAGTCCCCGCCGGTGCGGTCAGGGCGGCGACAGTGGCCTGGGCGGCGTCATCGACGTGGATGAAGGAGAATACGCCCCGCCCTTCCCCGGCCAACGCCACTTCACCCCGCGCCACATGCTGGCTGAAAGCCCCGTCCTGCCAATACCACGTGCCCGGCCCGTAAAAGAACCCATAGCGCAGCGCCACACCTTCCATTGGGGCGGCATTTAAAACCCGCTCTTCCAGGGCAGCATACATACGGGCGCTGTCGCTGATCGTGCCGGGGGCGTTGATTTTGAGGGGGGAGTCTTCCGTCGCCAGCCCGTCGCCGCCCTCCAGGTAAAACCCGCAAGATTGCTGGATATAACGCTTTACGCCGTTGGCCTTCGCCGCCGCGAAGACATGCCCGCCCCCTTCCAGGCGCAATGTGCGATCCGCCGGGAGGCGCTTGGGCAAGTCAAAGGGGCTGGCCGGAAGGGAGGTGAGCTGGTCAATCACCACATCCGGGCGGATCTGCGCCATAAGCGAGAACATCGCTTCACGGTCAAGCGCGTCACCTTTAACGCCCTGCGCGCCGAGCTTTTCCAGTGCCGTGAGGCTTTCGGGACGATGGGCCATGCCCCAGACCTCATGCCCGGCCGCGCGCAATTGCGTGATGAGCGGACGCCCTAAAGCGCCACTGGCGCCGGCAACGAAAATTTTCATGGTACGATATCTTGTTTCAATGCGCCGGCATGACAAAAGGGGCCGTCTTATCTTTGACGAAAAACGCGATGAAGCGCGCGGGCGCGGTCTGGCTGGCATTGCGCCCGACGATATGGACATCATCCGGCCCTTCAAAGAAGCTCTGACCCGCTTTAAGCGTCACTGGCGCATGGCCTTTGACCTGCATCACGACGCTCCCTTTCAACACATAGACGAAGACGGAAGCATGATGCCGATGCACCGGGTCTGAACCGCCGGGCGGGTAATCCACCGTCAGCATTGCGCCTTCCTTACCCGAGATGCCTTGCAGGTCTCGGGTGATGAGGGGGGTAACTTTCGTTTCCGCATGAAGGGCCGGGGCCCAGAAGCTGGCGGCTAACGCGCCGAGAGCGAACAATTTACGCATGTTCAACTTTCCTATTTTGTGGGACGGTCAAGTAAGGGCTGACCGTCTTTGCTGCCTGACTTTGCTGGTGCGACGAGTCTGCGCCCGTTCTTCAAACCATGATTGCGCCGCGTCCAGAAATGGCGGCGGGGCCTTGTCCCGGACGGATGTGGCAAGTGCCGCAAGAGATGTCTGCGCCAGCTCCTGCCGCATGGCCTGTTCCGCCCGCAACATCACATGGTGGATCGCACAGACGCCCTGCGTCGCCCATGAGGGCGGACGGTCATTAAACAAGGCGCAGCGACCGCGAATTTCCTGACAATTGAAAAGGCTTTTTTCGCCCCCCACCGCATCGACGACGTCTAATACGGATATCGCTTCGGCGGGTTTCGCAAGCTGATACCCACCCCGCAAACCCTCGGACGCGCTCAGGAGACCGGCCTTCTCTAATTTGGGCAGTAACTTCGCCGTAAAGGCCGCCGGAATGCCTTGTAATTCCGCCAGGTCAAGACTGCTGACAGGTTCGGGGTGATCCACCAGCCAGAGGAGGCTGTGCAGGACATATTCAGTGCTTGCGCCGTAAAGTGACATACGCGGATGATACGAGTCCGCGTTTTGGAATGCAAGGGGGTATTGTGGGATCAGGCCGCTCATACCAACCCCCTTGCCCCCGCCCCCACAACGGGTTAATTAAGAATGCGTCGCACTTACAGTGCTAAATTACCCGTTGAGAATAAAACATGCTCCTCACCATCCCCAACATCCTCACCTCGGAGGAAGTCGCTTATTGCCGCAAACTTTTGGAAGCATCACCCTGGGTGGATGGACGCGTGACGGCGGGGGAGCAATCGGCGAAGGCGAAGCGTAACCTGCAAATTCCGCAGGACTCGGAAGTCAGCGAGACGTTGGGGGAGCTTATTCTGAAAGCGCTGGGTCGCAGCCCGGCATTTAACAGTTTTGCCCTCCCCTATCGCGTGTTCCCGCCGCTCTTCAACCGATATGACGCGGGCATGCATTTCGGTTACCACGTCGATAATGCCGTTCGCCCTATTCCGGGCGCAGGGATGCGGATCCGCACAGATGTGTCCTCAACGATTTTCCTTACCGACCCCGATCGTTATGAGGGGGGCGCATTGGAAATCCAGGACACGTATAACGTGCATTCAGTCAAACTGCCGGCGGGGCATATGGTGGTGTATCCTGCCTCCAGCCTGCATCGCGTCTCACCCATCACCCAAGGCAGTCGATGGGCGTCATTTTTCTGGTCTCAATCCATGGTGCGGGATGACGCCAAACGCAGCCTGCTTTACGAATTTGATTGTTCAATCATCGAAACACGCAAGGCTCTTTCGGACGATAATCCGGCCGTGTTGGGCCTGACCAATACGTACCATAACCTCCTTCGGCAATGGGCTGAATTATAGCGCCCCGTGCCGCGCCGAAGCGGACGAACTCAGAGCCATGACGGGACCCAGAATTGCGTCCTCCGCGCAGATCGCTGCGAGGCCGGGATAGGCGGCGGTCAGATCGCCAATATGTTTCGCCAGATCACTTTGTCCCAGCTCAGCAGCCCGGCGCATTTGCGCCACCGCCTCCCGCCGCGCACCGGATGCGAGGAGGCACCGCGCCGCATTCAGCGCTGCCCAGCCATCGCCTGCTTCAGCCCCGCCGAGATAAAGCTCCAATGCCTGCGCCGGGTCACGCTGGCCACACAGACCACGCTCGCAAATCAGACCGATCATATTCAGCGCCTTACTGACACCCCTTCCGGCCGCCGCCATATAAAGCCTTAGGGCCAGGATATTATCCCGGGCACATCCATCTCCTTTCAAAGTCAAATCGGCGAGATTGAACATTGCCCACCCGTCACCACCCTTTGCGCTTTGCTGAAAAAGCCGGGCGGCGCGGGAGGGATGACGTCGGCAGCCCCATCCGCGCTCATAGGCGCGTCCCAGCATATTCACCGCATGCGGATGCCGGGACCGCGCCGCTTTTTCAAAAAAGATGAGGGCCTGATCCATCGCACCAGCGTCAAGCTGCTTCTGGCCGAGCACCAGAAGCGCCTGAATGGACGCTTCCGGCGGGGACGCACCATAAGGTGCGGTATCGAGCCAATCCAATGCCGGGGCGACATGCGCATCGCCCTCCCGCAATGGCGGAAGGGCGGCCTCCAGCAGGTCAGAAAGCGACACCGACGGACCCGATAAAGGTGCGGCCCGGAAGCGGCACAGCGCGACTGGCATTAAAGGCTGAACCGTAATTGACGCGGTTGGTCAGGTTATTGGCGTTGAACTGCACATGGTAACGCCCGATATCGTAAGTGATGATGCCATTGAGGAAGAAATTATAAGGCATCCGTGCTGTATTGGCATTATCCGCCCAGTAAGCTGAAGCATATTGCGCCCCACCACCTGCAGACAAACGCCCCCATTTTTTCGGCAGGATCAGGCTCGAAATATCGTAAGTGCTCCAGACGGAGAAGGTGTTATGCGGCAATTGCGGGGCCGTGTTTTTGCGATAAGCATCGCTGTTCTGGATGGTGCCGGTCATGTAGGCGTAAGAGCCATAAACATCCCATTTATCGGTGAGTTTACCCGTCATCGATAATTCCGCCCCGCGGATCAGACGGCCCGTGCCCGCATCGGAAAACCCAGTGAGGATGCCGCCATATTCATCGAAGGTGAAAGAGTTGTTTTGATTGATCTGGAACAGCGCGGCGGTCATGCCAAGACGCCTGTTGAAGAAGTTCATTTTGCTGCCAACCTCAAAAAGGTCTGACCGCTGGGGTTTCAGATCAACGCCATTTGTCGGCGTGTCACTGACATTCCTGAAGGTGGTCTGTGCAGAAACATCGGTCCCGACAGGTTTATAGGAGCGGGAGAAGGTGAAATACAGATTGACGCGGTGGTTAATGTTATAAATCAAGCTCGCGGAAGGGCTGAAGGAATTATTATGACCCCGCTGCACCCCACTCGCTGCGGCAGCCGAGCTCCAGTAACTGGACTGATAATCATCCCAGCGCAATGCGCCGAAAAGAGAGAGTTTTTTCGAGAGGTCAATCTTATCCGCGATAAACAGGCCGAGATCCCGGAAATCAGCCGTGCGGTCGCCTGATGAGGGATATGTCAGATAGGTTTGCGGATAACTGAATTGCGGCGCGCGCATTCGTTGATTATTCACGCGGTTGACGAAAGTCGCGTAAGTCCGGTTATCCTTCGTATATTGGATATCAACACCCGCATTAAGGTGATGGGTCAGGAAAGCGGTTTTGAACTTGGCCTTACCCATGGTGATGTTCTGCAAGCCGTAACCATTCTGCAAATATCCCAGCCCACCCCCGGCTCCGTAGGACATGACAGGGTTGCCACCTGCTAGGAATGTCGGCGCACAATTCGTTTTATCTGTGCAGGCCCCCGGTGTCGACGCGGAAAAATCACGGTCATAATGTGAGAAGCGTGTATTATTGCTGAGCGTCAACCAGTCTGAGATTTTAGAACTGAGTTGTGATGTGACCATATGAATATTTGAGTCATCGCGATTAAAGTCGCGCGCGTAACTCGTATCGCGGCCAAGCCCATATTCCGTCGCCGGGTGGTATAATCTGCCAACCTGTAACATGCCGACGCCCTGATCCGACATGCCGCGATTACCCAGCCACTGGTAGTTAAGGTGGTAGGTCGTCTTCGTCCCCAGCCCGAGCCCGAGATCCGCCGCGACGCCGTAGCGGTCCGTGCGGATATTGTCACGGTCTGCGACATTCTGCTTGTTATACATGCCGTTGACGCGCAGCGCCTCATGCTCACCCAGGCGATAATTAGCGTCAACCGTCCCGCGATATTGCATACCGCTTCCGAAGGCCTGCGTCGCATTACCGCCTGATTTGAGATTGGCGTGTTTCAACTCATTATTGATGATGCCGCCGACATTCCCCGCGCCGAAATATTGGCCGCTCGCACCTTTGATTACCTCGACATTATCCGTGTTGAACACGTCACGCACATAAACGCCGAAATCTTTTAACCCGTCCTGATAAATATCGCCGCGCGCCTGCTGGCCCCTGATGCGAAACTGGTCACCCACCGGGCCGCCATTTCCTTCACCGCTGGACATCGTTATTCCCGGAACGTTGGAGAGGGCCTGATCAAGCGTGTAGATCTGCTGCTGCTGAATAAGTTCATGCGGCACAACGTTGATCTGCTGCGGCGTATCGAACACGCTGGCGGGCATACGATCAACATGCAGTAACGTGTCATTCGTGTTGCTCATATCCGCGACGAAGGATGATTTGTGACTTTGGACATCAAGGTCCGGCAATGAAGGGGCGGATTGCTTTGTATTGCGATCTTCCGCGTCGGATCTCGCCTCGGCCTCCCCCACTTCAAGCGCACCTGCCCCGGCTGACAGGGCCAGAAATAACAATTTTGAAAGTTTAGGTCCGTGCTGCGCCTTCCCTGAGCGTGACGCTTTGCCGCGCGTCCTGGGCAGCTCCTGATGATCAACCATTTGCGTTTCCTGACCTTGCTGAAGTTTGTTTTTAAGGCATTCGGCGGCAATGCTTCACCGGGAAGCGCCGAAATACGACTCACTCGTTTTTCATCCAGCAAGGGAGTTTTTGCAAATGGTTCTTAGTATCAAATTAAAACAATTTTATGACTGTGTGTTTTTCCAGCATCACGCCGGCCGCCCGCACGTCATGCTTGGGCTGAACAATCGCACCGTCAGTCGAGCGCGAATGACGGGACGTGTATCGATTTCCGATCTATTGAGGATTGTCTGTCACAGATTCACGGCAGGAGAAGACCGTATCGGCCGGGCGCGATGCCCTTTTCTCAGGGCCGGAATTGCCGCCGGTAATCCGGGTGATAAAGGGCGCTTTCGCTTTCCTGCGTCGCGTGCGGGTCAAGGGCCCGGCCGACAAAAATAATCGCCGTGCGCGTCACTGGCGCGCGCGCGAAGATTTCAGAAATTGTCGCGAGGCTTCCCGTGAAACGGCGTTCCTGCGCGGTGGCGGCATGGGCGATGATGGCGACGGGACAGTCACTGCCATAAATAGGGTTTAAGCACGCAATAATGTCATCAAGGCGGTGAATGGCGAGATGGATGGCCAGAGTCGCCCCCGTTTGCGCGTACGTTGCAAGTTGCTCAGCCGCGGGCATCGGCGAGGCACGGCCTGAAATGCGCGTCAGAATAACGGTCTGCGCCACGCGCGGGACAGTCAGCTCAACGCCCAATTGTGCAGCCGCCGCGGCAAAAGCCGGGACGCCGGGCGTGACAGTATAAGGAATGCCATGTTTCTGCAGACGCCTGATCTGTTCAGACATCGCACTATAAATTGATAAATCGCCGGAATGAAGCCGCGCAACGTCCTTGCCGAGACGATGGGCTTCCACATATTCAGCTTCAATCTCATCAAGACATAGGGGCGCCGTGTCCACGAGACGGGCATCCTCACGACAGAAACTCAGGACATCGTCAGGCACGATGGATCCGGCATAAAGGCAGATCGGTGCTTCACGCAGCAGCTTCACCGCGCGCAGCGTCAGTAAATCCGCCGCACCCGGCCCCGCTCCGATGAAATGCACCGTCATAAAGGTCTCCCTTCTAAGGATGCGCAGGCACATGTGACGGAAAATGCGCTGAGGCGCGGCCCGGCCAGGACGGCCCCCTCCCCGGATGCTGCCAGCGCGCAACCCTCCGCCACGGCGGAAAACCCGACTTTATCGCGCGCAAGTTGCGAATGTGACAGGCACAAATGCTGGACCGAGGCGAGCTTCAGCGCATCGATTTCAAAAACAGGCAGGCCGGTTTGACGCAAAACTGCCTGTAACGCAACGTGATCACGCCGGAAAAACGGATAAGCCAAACCATCGGGAAGGCCCCATTTCTGCGAAGCAGCATGGAGCGCCCCCCAAATGGCCTGGCCATTGACCTGGATACGACAGGCGACACCAAAAATTTTCACGACTTGACCAGACGATATTGCGTGACGGGCATGGCAGGCCGGAAGCCATGAAACCCGCCAATCGCTTCTGCTCGTGAAATCAAAATGCGGTCGAGCCGCCCGCCCCATTGATGAAACGCCCTCATTAAAGCGGCTTCGCCTTCCATCGTGACCGCATTGCAGACCAGACGCCCTTGAGGGCGCAACTGGTCATACGCCCATTGCAACATATGCGGCGCACTCACGCCTCCTCCGATAAAAACAGCATCCGGTTTCAGCAGATCGGGGACATTGTCAGGTAGCGTTGCCTCCAACAGGTGGAGTCCAGGCACGCCCATCCGCCGCGCATTTTTTGCGATGAGGTCAAGGCGGGACTTGTTCTTCTCAAAGGCGATGGCGCTGTTGGTCGGGTGCCTTAGCATCCATTCAATGGCGACAGAGCCGGAACCCGCCCCAATATCCCACAGACACTCACCCTGCCGTGGGGCTAGGCTGCTAAGGGTCACGGCCCGGATTTCACGCTTGGTGAGTTGTCCATCCGTCAGGTAGAACGCGTCTTCCAACCCGGCACAGAGGGGGATGATACGTGCCCCGGGCTGGGCATGAAGATGAACCGCTAGCAAATTGAGCGGCGCGATGTCATCGGGTGGCCCTGAAGCGGCGATGAAATGCCTGACCCGCTCCCTCTCACCCCCGAGATGTTCCATCACATTGACGTCGCTTTCCCCGAAACCGCCGTCACAGAGTTGCGCACATATCTGCGCGGGGGAATGTTGATCAGCGCTGAGGATCAGCAGGCGGGCATCATCCTGCAAATGAGGCTGGATCAAAAGCGGGTCACGCCCACATATAGAGAGCACGCGCGTCGTCTGCGTTGACCAACGCATAATGGAACATGCCAGAGAGACACTTGATATGGCGGGAAACACCTCCATCTCGGCCTGATCAAAAATCTCCGCCATCATGGTGCCGATGCCGAACAGAAAGGGATCGCCTGACGCCAGAATAACCGTGTCCGGCTGTTTCCGCGCGCGAATATCCGCAAGGGCCTGCCGCAAATCACCCGTCCATTCCCTGTAATCCGTCTGCGTTGCGTGAGGGATAAGCGCCAGATGACGCTTTGCGCCATGCACCTGTCGGGCATTCTCCAAACGCGCGCGGGCTGGAGGCGTCAGCCCGGCCACGCCGTCCTCACCAATGCCGATGAGGCTCAACCAGGGGGCTGACGCCGTCAAACGCGAAACACCTTGAGCATCAATGCGAGACGCGGCATGGAGGAGAGGAGAAGATGAGAGAGAACATGAAAATCCTGATATTGGGCGGCACGAGAGAGGCGCGCCTGCTTGCTGAAGACCCGCACGTTCCGCAACAGGCACGTTTTATATTTTCTCTCGCGGGGGTAACGCAAGCGCCGGATTTGCCGCACGTTCAGACGCGCCTTGGTGGGTTCGGCGGTATTGAGGGCCTGATCGCTTATCTCAAGCGGGAAAATATTGCCGCCGTGATTGACGCGACCCATCCCTTCGCCGCGCGCATCAGCCATCATGCTGCCGCCGCCTGCGCGGCAACTTGCCGTCCGATATTACGACTCGGTCGACCTGCTTGGCGGAAACAGCCGGGAGATCATTGGGTGGATGTCGCCACCTTGAATGACGCGATCCCGGCGCTCGGCATGGCGTCATGTCGCGTATTGCTGACAACGGGGCGGCAGCATGTCGCACCTTTCATGGCGGCACCGCAGCATCGTTATTTCCTGAGGTCGATCGAACCGGTTTCACAAAATCTTCCCGCGTTCTTCGAGACGATCATCGCGCGCCCGCCTTTCACGTTGGAGGATGAACTTGCCCTTTTCACGCTTTTAAAGATCGATACGCTCGTCACGAAAAATAGTGGTGCGCCCGCCATCGCCGCAAAACTGGACGCTGCGCGACAGCTCGGACTGCGCGTGGTCATGATCAACCGCCCGCCTCTCCCCCCCATCGAGGAAGTCAGCACGATCGAAGGCGCGCTTCAGTGGGTGGCCCGGCTTGCTTCAGAAGATCAAGGGGCGAGTAGTCACGCCTCTGACACGCTGCGCGGCGTGTAGAGCCACGCTTTGCCGTCCGGTCGCGCAACGCGGCGTGTGGATCGCGCACCGATCAGAACAAGCGTCGCCATATCGGCCTGTTGGGCCTCGCAGTCAGCGAGGGTCGATAATTCCAGCCGCTCATCCGGCCGGGTCACGTGGTGGGCGAAGGCGACTTCCGTCTCCGGCGGCAGAATGGTGCGCAGGCAGTCAAACGCGTTCGCCAACTGGTCCGGCCGCGCGCGGGACCTCGCATTGTAAAGTGCAATGACGAAATCCCCCTGCGCCGCCGCGATGAGGCGTTTCTCAATAACGGCCCATGGCTTCAGATTATCGGAGAGGGACATAATAACGAAGTCATTGCCAAGCGGCGCCCCCAGGCGTGAAGCTGCCGCAAGAACGGCCGTCACGCCCGGCACGATTTTAACGTCAACCGCGCGCCATGCGGCCGGGCCAGTCTCCATCGCTTCAAAAAGCGCGCTCGCCATGCCGAAAACACCAGCATCCCCCCCGGAGATCAGGGCGACCCCGCCCTTATTCTCCGCAGCCGCCAGGGCCTGACGCGCGCGCGCCACCTCATCGCCATTATCGGAGGCATGGCACGTAAACGCCCCCAAAGGCTGGATACGCGAGAGGTATGGCCCGTACCCATAAACATGCGTGACCGCGCCGAGCGCCTCCCGCGCTTCCGGCGTGAGGAGGTCGAGGCTTCCAGGCCCGATGCCGATAACGTAAAGCCGACTCATCGCACGCGTTTCCGCCCGGGCAGAAGCACCATCGAGAAGTAAGGCGCGCGCTCAGGCGCCTCCGGGAAAGGCACGATGCGTTGCTGGGGCCGTGAGCCATGCTCCACATAAATGGCCGACGCGGCAAGGCCCAACGCCGTCAGGACGCGCCGTAATTTTGGCATATTGCGCCCTAATTTCATGAAAACAAACGCATCACCCGCCTGCGTGAGTTGGCGCAGACGCGCCTCGCTGAGCGTGCAGGGCAGCACGGTCAGGATATCATCGCCATGCACCATTGGCAGGCGTGCTGCAGACCAGCATCCGCTCATACCGGTGACACCGGGCACGATCTCGCTTTCAAAGCGCTCGGACAGGCGGTCATGGAGATACATGGCGGAACCGTAAAGGAAGGGATCCCCCTCGCAGAGAAGCGTGACATCACGCCCCTCATCGAGATGCACTGCCATTTCCCGGGCGCAATGATCATAAAACTCACGGATTTCACGCATATATCGTGCGTCCGTCACCGCGACACCTGTCGTGAAGGGATAGACAAATTGCAGAAGGTGGGCGTCGGGCGCGATATATGCCTTGGCCGTCATGTAAGCCCGTCCGGCGCTATTTGCCGCGCAGAAATAGGCGATGATCGGCGCGGATGCGATGTGACGCGCTGCTTTCACGGTCAGTAATTCCGGGTCTCCCGGCCCGACACCGATAATGACCAGCTTCCCCGTCATGGTTTGAGAGCGCCCGAGATTTGTGCCAATTTTGCTGAACCCCACGGGCAATAACGGTGAATGCAGCGCTCATTTATCACAGATCGTGCGGGATCAAAACTTTCCGGCCCTGACGGATGATCGCGGTGCTGAAAAAACGTTTTGCGCGCTCAATCTTCCCGGGGCGAGGCGAGCGCATTGACGCAGGAAGCCGCCAGTGCGCTCCCCCCGAGGCGGCCCCGCACAATGGCGTGCGGGCCGTAAGCCCCCTGCGTAAGCGCTTGCTTGGATTCCGCCGCGCCGACGAAACCCACGGGCATACCGATAATGGCGGCCGGGTTCATGGCACCCGCGCGCATATGCTCCATCACGCGGAACAACGCCGTCGGGGCATTGCCAATCACGATCAGCGCCCCTTCCGCCTGCGGAAGCCACAAATCAACCGCCGCGGCTGAGCGCGTATGGCCGATTTGCTGTGCATGATCCGGGACATCGGGATGGCGCAAGGTGCAGATGACTTCATTATGTGCAGGCAGGCGCGCGCGCGTGACACCTTGCGCCACCATCATCGAGTCACACAAAATGGGGGCACCTTGTTTTAAAGCCCCGGTCGCCTTCTCAAAGAAATCCAATGAAAAGACGATGTGGTCCGTGATGCTGACCATGCCACAACCATGGATCATCCGCACCACGATACGCGCTTCATCCTGCGTAAAACGGGAGAGGTCTGCCTCCGCACGGATGATGCGGAATGACTCCGCATATATCGACGCGCCATCACGCGTGTAATCAATCACTAAGTCACTCATTTGCGCAAAGCGTCCGCTTCATTCTGCGATTTCAGCATGTCCCCGATCGCCTCCCGCGTCATGATTGGATGCGTCTCAGCGCATTGGGTGTTACCGTTTTTGATGACAGCGTAACCGTTTTCAGCCCCCACAAGCGTCACGTCGGCTTTGCCGGGATGGGCGCAGCCTTTACGACATCCTGAGACATGCAGACGCGTATTCGCCGTTAAAGTAACGGCAAAATAACGGGCATCCCGCATCGTGTCCATGTGCGCGTGCTCGCACCCCTCAATGCCACAACATGCGAAAATCTGCGCCATTTTGTCGTCAGGGTCTGTCACCAGGCAGGGCATGGAGAGGACTCTCGGCGTCATGAAGCCGCGGCCCGGCAAAAGTCGGATCTCGTCCACATTTTCTGCAATCTGACGGATGTCATCGCTTCTGAGCATGCCAAGCACAACGCCGTAGCCCCGCCAGCCTGAGGGAAGTTTGCCGATAAGATGGGGCAAAGGTGCAGCGTTCGCCGCGCGAGGCGACGCGATGCGACGTCCCGGTCGGGAGGTGGCACATGCCGCCGCGCATTCCATGATGGCGTCCACGACTTCCGCTGCCTCTAAAATGCGCGTTTCCTGGTCGCATCGGACACGCCATAAACGCCCTTCATAGCTGGCCGTGATATCCGCCACAATCGAACCGATCGGAAGAAACCCTCCGCCATCAATGCCGAAGCAAAATTTTGGCGGCAGGTCATCCAGAAGGGGATGTTGCGCTAAAGCCGCCATAAGGTTTGTGGCGATTTCAGCCGTTTCAGGCGCGCATTCCGGGTCAATGGCGTGAAGTGGGGACATTAGAACGGACTGTCGGATCCGTTCCAACGAAGGCGAAGCGTCGGACAATCCCGCGTCTGACAAAATCTGCTGGCATGTCGCGACGGATTGCGCCTGAAGGCCGCGAACTTGGAGATTGCCGCGCATGGTGACCTGCACAATGCCTCGCCCGTAACGCGCGGCGGTTTCTGCGAGTGTGTGAAGTTGCCCTGACTTGAGGACACCGCCCGGCGGCGTCAGGCGGATGAGAAAACCGTCTTTCGCTTCCATCGGCTTATGAAGGCCGGGACACCATCCTTTGACGAGCATCAGGTCATCCGCAAAGTAAAACGGGCGTCGCGGTGCATGTTTCATCACCCTAACGCCCGTTGATTACACACGCACCGCGCACGGTTTGTTACTGTCCTAGCCCGGCCCGGGCAGGGCACCGTTATGCTTCGATGGGTAGGAGGACAAAGCCGGCGACGTCGCGAGCGGCGGGGCCCCGATTTCAAGGCTCTGACTTCGCAAAATCAGCCCGTTCGGCAGCGCACCCAACATGACGGTCAGGCAAGCGAGAATAGTGATCAACGCCACATTGGAAACATTGGGGCTTTGCGGCGCAAGCTCATGCGTCTCATCGTTGCGGCCCGGCGTCATCATGACGAAGATCACGCGCAGATAATAGAAGAGTCCGATCACGCTGCTGATGACCAGCGCCGCAAGCAGCCAGTGGCGATGGGCTGCAAGTCCTGCCGCCGCAACATAGAATTTCGCAAAGAACCCGACGACAGGCGGAATACCCGCGAGCGATACGAGCGCGATGGACATGACGAGTGCCGCGAAAGGCCGCTTGCGCGCGAGCCCGTGCCATTGGCGAATATCACGGGATTGCGGCATGACACCCGCCATCACGGCAAAAACGGCCAGAGTCGATACCGTATAGGCAGCCAGGTAGAATGCCGCACTCGGGAAACCGTAGGGCATTGGCGAGAGGAAAGCGACCAGAAGGTAACCGATATGGGCAATGGAGGACCCGGCCATGAGGCGGCGAAGGTCTTTCTGCACGATCGCGAGCAAATTGCCACCGACCATGCTGAGGATCGCGACAATCGCGATTTCATCATATAAAATACCGGGCGCAAAAAGGTTGATCGTCGAGAAATAACGCATCATCGCCGCAAACACCGCGACTTTTGACGTGACCGCAACAATGACTGCAACCGGGATCGACGTCCCTTCCAGCACGTCAGCCAGCCAGAGGTGAAATGGCACCGCGGAGAGTTTGAAGAATAACCCCGTCAGGAAAAGCGTGAGCCCCGCATAAGCGATGCCGGGTGATGGAATATTATCCAGATTGGGGAAACGGAAGGTCAGTGAACCTGTTTCCGCATAAATCAGCGCGAAGCCGAAAAGCATCACCCCCGAGGCGACGCCGGAGAGGATCAAATATTTCATTCCCGCCTCACCCGCGAGGAGGCTGCGATTATTAAAGGCGATCAGTCCGATGAGAGACAGGCTCAATGTTTCAAGCCCAATGAAGAACGTGACGATCGACACCGCGCTCGTCATCGCGACGGCACCCAGGGTGGAAATCAGAAGCAGAATGTAAAATTCGCTCCCCGTCTGCGCATCACCCCCGCTCGCTTTGACCGGCGCCATGAGGATGACGGATATCGCGCAGAAAATGATCAGCAGACTGGTAAAGGTGCTCCATGAATCCAGCCGGAACAGTGTCAGCCCCTCAAGATGCGGCAGGATCTGCGGCATGGCGAGGCTGAAGGCCGCAGCTATCAGAATCAGGGCCGAAAAAACAGCGTCGCGCATGACGTGACGCCGTATAGCGACAAGCGCCATCAGGATCAGGCTGCCAGCACCGAGGACAAGCACGCCATTGGGGATAGTCGTTTGAGTCAACATGGAGGACGCCATCATGGAACCTGCTGCTCCTGTGCGATACGGGCCATTTCCGGGAGTGCCGGGTTGGATCGGTCAAGCACGGGCTGCGGATAAACGCCAAGCGCAATCAACAGCAGAGCCGCCCCGCCAAGGAGGGAAACATGCCGGTAGGAGACCGGACCAAGCGGACGCGCCTGATCCGACGTTTTCGGCCCGTAAAAAATGCGGAGCATCATTGTCAGAGAATAGACTGAGGAGAGGATGAGAGCTGATGCGGAGATAATCGCCATTGTGTGACTGACCGACCAGGTGCCGAGCAGCGTCAGGAATTCCCCGATGAAATTGCCGAGACCCGGCAGGCCCAGCGAGGCCGCTGCGAATAACATGGCCAGACCGGAAAATTGGGGCATGGCGGGCCATAAACCGCCCATTCTACCCATATCGCGTGTCTGGAGGCGATCCTCCAACAAGCCCGCGATGATGAAGAGCGCGCCCGTGCTGAGGCCATGCGCCACCATCTGGATGACCGCACCCTCAAGCCCGATTTTTGTCCCTGAGAAAATCCCGAGAAGGATAAAGCCCAGGTGACTGACGGAGGAATAAGCGATCAACCGCTTGAGGTCATTCTGCGCAAAAGCGATCCAGGCACAATAGATCAGACCGATCACGCCAAGCGTCATGGCAACCGGCGCGATCAATGGTGCCGCTGACGGGTAAAGCTCCCAGACAAAGCGGATCAGGCCATATCCGCCCGTTTTGGCCATTACGCCGGACAGAAGCAATGTCGCCGGGATGGGGGCCGAGGCATAAGTGTCCGGCAGCCAGGCATGGAAAGGCACCATCGGCAATTTGACGGCAAAGGCGATGAAAAAGCCCAGCATCAGCACGTAGGACCAACGGGATGATGCGGCCGTACCCGCGAGATCCGCGTAATCAAACGTCACGACTCCGGCCTCATGCTGATGCAACAGCACCACCCCGATCATGGACAGCATCATCAACAGGCCGCTGCCCTGCGTGAACATGAAAAATTTAAGCGCGGCGCGACCTCTATTCTCATCGCCCCAGATGATGATCAGCGCGAACATCGGCAGAAGCATCATCTCCCAGAAGAAGAAAAACAGCATCAGGTCGGTCGCGAGGAAGACACCACTCATACCGGCAACTGTCATAAGCAGCAGGCATTGAAACAAACCGCCGCGTTCCTTGACCTGTGCGCAGGGCAGTAAAATGCAGGGCAGCGCAATCAGGACATTGAGCCACAACATAATGAGGCTTAACCCGTCCATGGAGAGATGACAATTAATGCCGACAGCCGGGATCCAGGGGATGAGGAATTGCGCCATCCAGCCTTGCTGGCCATGAAGGGTGAACGGAATCAGAAGCGCACCCATCAACAGAACCGTCAGAACGCTGATCGTCCGCGGCAGGCGCATCCCGCCATTAAGGCCAAGAAGCCAGGCCAAAAGCCCGCCAATAAAGGGAATGAGAACGAGAGCAGGAAGTGCCAGCATCGTTATACCGCCAGATACAGGGCCACAACCGTCGCCGCGGCTACCCAGCACGCATAACGACGGACCTGACCGTTTTGGAATTTTGCGAACAACCAACCGAGGCTGTAAACCATCAGCCCCACCAAACCGTAAAAGCGGTCAATGAAGTCACTCTGATTAATGCGCGCCACGATTTCATAGGGACGTGAAACGGCCGCGTTATAAACCGCGTCAAAGCCCCAATCCGCACGCAATGTTTCAATCAGGACGCCTCCAGCCGGCTGCGGTGCCTGGTTTTTGGGGCGCCAGAGAAACCACGCCATCGTCACGCCGATCAACGGCACGATCGACCCGATAATGAGCAGCGCGCTGCCATGCTCTTCCGCGATGGGGCCGAGTACAGGGCGCAGCAGGTTCGAGAAGAGATGGACGGGGTAAATCGCGTCCGGGATCTGCATCCATCCGCCCGCGATGGAGAGCACGGCGAGGACCGACATGGGCAGCGCCATGGCGAGGCCCGTGCGCCCGTGATCATGCGTGCGCGTGCCGCCCCAGAAAACGATAAAAACGCAGCGGAAGATGTAGATCGACGTCATGAAGGCGCCCAGGAGCGCACCCGCCCAGTAAAGCGGCGCGACATTAAACGCGTCCTGAAGGATCATTTCCTTTGAGAAGTAACCTGCCGTCACCAGAGGTAAGCCAGCCAGCGCGGCGGAACCGATCAGGAAAGCAGCGAACACACCCGGCATACGCTGGCGCAGCCCCCCCATGCGGAAGATATCCTGCTCATGATGAAGGCGCAGGATAATCGTGCCCGCCGTCATGAACAGCAACGCCTTGAAAAACGCATGGGTCACGAGGTGAAAAATAGCACCATGCCAGGCACCGCAGCCAATCGCGAGATACATATAGCCAAGCTGGCTCATCGTCGAATAAGCAAGGATGCGCTTGATATCCGTCTGAACAAGCGCACTGCCCGCCGCCAGTAAAATTGTGACAAACCCGACAACGGCGCAGACATGCATGACGGCGGGTGTCAGCAGCAGGGCATCGTGGAGACGCGCCAGAAGATAAACCCCAGCCGTCACCATCGTCGCCGCGTGGATCAGGGCGGAAACGGGTGTCGGCCCTGCCATGGCATCGGGGAGCCAGGTCTGTAACGGCACTTGCGCGGATTTCGCCATGGCACCGCCAAGCAGGAAGAACATGCCCAGCGTCAGAAGATGATGCGGCAGACCGGGGGCGGCAAGGATGAGAGAGGGGATATCCAGTGTGCCCGCTGCCGTCGCGAAAACAAAGAGGCCGAGCAGAAACAACGCATCGCCGATACGCGTCACGACGAAAGCCTTGCGCGCCGCAAGGGCGTTCGGCCGCTCATGATACCAGAAGCCGATCAGGAGGTAAGAGCACAGCCCGACGCCTTCCCATCCAACAAACAGCACTGTGAGGTCGGAAGCGAGAACCAGCAGCAACATGGAGGCGACGAACAGCGTCATATAGGCGAAGAAACGCCCGATATCCTTGTCGTCATACATATAGGCGCAGGCATAGATCAGGATGAGGAAGCCCACACAGGACACGACAAGCAGCATGACGACGGAAAGCCTGTCCAGCGTCAGCCCGACCTGCGCCGAGAAATTATCGACACTGATCCAGTTCCAGAGGGTCGTGTGGATTGCGCCATCTGATACCGGACCGGCCAGAAAATTGCAGGAAACATAAATGGACAGAAGGGCGCACAGACCCATCCCGGCCCCGACGAGCAACGTTGTCGGCCGCGCTGACAGCCGTCCGCCCGTCAGGATCAGAATGACGGAAACAAGCAGTGGGCACAGAATAATGACAGGGAGCAACGATGCCATTGCCTCAACCTTTCAGACGGTTGCACGAGTCGGCATCGAGCGTTGCGTGCCCTGCCGCGTGCAGCCTTAAAACAATTGCCAACCCCACCGAAGCTTCGGCGGCAGCGTAGGCGATGATCATGATGAACATGATCTGGCCATCCGCCTGATGCCACTTATTCCCGGCCGAGATAAAGGCGAGCGCGACCGCGTTCAGCATGACTTCTGTCGAGAGCAGCATAAAAAGCAGGTTGCGGCGCACCATGACGCCGAAGAGGCCGATACTAAAGAGGAATGCGGCGATGATGAGACCCAGATTGGGATCACTGGCGTTCATGATCAGCTATCCTTCCCGATGCGGCGGCCGATGTGGTACGCGCTGACCAGCCCTGCCAGGAGCAGGAAGGAGGCAAGCTCAACCGTCAGCAGATAGGGCCGGTAAAGACTGTGCGCGACCAGGTCAGGCCCGATGACGTGGGTGTCAGTGATCACGGACCTGTCCGCCGCACTCATCCGATGGAAGCTCGTGACAAGCACGATCATCAGAAGCGCCGCCAGCCCACCAGGGCCCGCCCAGACATGCGGGGCCAACCAGGCCTTCTCACGCTGTTGATCAGACTGGCCAAGATTGACCATCATCACCACGAAGATAAAGAGAACCATCACGGCACCCGCATAAACAACGATTTCAAGCATCGCCGCAAGCGGGGCACCAAGCTGGTCAAAAACACATGCGAGCGCGATCAGCGACACCACCATGTAAAGCAGACCATGCACCGCGATCGTCCGGGTGACCGCCATCGCCGCAGCGCAGATGGCAACCAGCCCATAAATTTCGAGAAGATAATTCATACTCAGGGCATCAATGTATGAAGGTCGATCGGTTTGGCTTCATGCTCTGCCTCGCCCTTGTCTTTGCCGGGGATCTTAAGCCCGGACACGTTATAGAAGCTATAATCATGAACCTTCCCCGGCCCACTGATGAGAAGGTCTTCTTTCTCATAAACGAGATTCTGGCGCACATATTCACTCATCTCAAAATCCGGCGTGAGCTGGATGGCGTAAGTCGGGCACGCCTCCTCACAGAAACCGCAGAAAATGCAGCGTGAGAAGTTGATCTGAAAGAACTCAGGATACCAGCGCCCGTCCCGCTCACCCTTCTGGAGCGAGATGCAGTCAACCGGGCAAGCGGCAGCGCAGAGATTGCAGGCAACGCAGCGCTCCTCCCCGCTCGGGTCACGCGTCAGAACGATGCGACCGCGATAGCGCGGCGACAGATAGGGCTTAACCTCCGGATAGGGCACTGTCTCATTACGCTGAAACAGATGCAGGAAGGTGAGCCAGATTGTGCGGATAATTCCAAACATGATGCAGCCCTCAGCCGCCTGCGCGCAGCAAAATAACTGCGCCGGTAACGACAATATTCAACAGCGATAGCGGCAGAAGCACCTTCCAGCCGAAAGCCATCAGCTGGTCATAACGCGGGCGCGGCAGCGCGGCGCGGAGCAGGATGAAGAAGCAGATCAGCAGGAAAACCTTCAGCACAAACCAGATAAAAGGCGGCAGAAACGGACCATGCCAGCCACCTAAGTAAAGTGTGGTGACAAGCGCCGACGTCATGGCCATACCGGCATATTCCGCCAGATAGAACATACCGAACTTCATGCCGGAATATTCTGTATGGAAACCCGCCGTGATTTCATTCTCACCCTCCGGCAGGTCGAAGGGAAGACGGTGTGTTTCGGCGATACCGGCGATGAAGAAAATCACCGCGCCCAGAAATTGCGGGATAATGAACCACATATGGGTCTGCGCATCGACGATGGCGCGCAGACTGAAGGAGCCGGTGAGCATCACCACGCCCATGACGGACAGGCCCATAAACACTTCGTAACTGATCATCTGCGCCGCAGCGCGCATCCCCCCCAACAGGGCATATTTATTATTGGATGACCAACCGGCGAGCACGACGGAATAAACGCCCAGCCCCGCCATCGCAAAGACAAACAGTACGCCGACATTGAGATCCGAGGCGATGCTCCAGCTTGGCGTGATCGGCACAACCCCGAAAGCGAGGAGAACACAGAGAAACCCGATGATCGGGGCCAGCAGGAAGACCGGCTTGTCCGCAAAAGGTGGCACCCAATCCTGCTTGAAGAGCATTTTGATGGCGTCTGCCAGAAGCTGCAGCGACCCGAAAGGCCCGCACCGGTTAGGGCCCGGGCGATCCTGCAGAAAGCCGAGGAGGCGACGCTCCACCATTGTTGAGACAGCCGCAACGCCAAGGACGGCGAAGACGGTGACGACAATCATGACGTAAATCGGGAAAGTCATTAGCCGTTCCCCGCTGCATCCAGTTGCGCTGGCAATCTGAGTTCAATTTCGGTCCATGATGGTGTGCTCCATGCGCGCACGGCCATATGCGGTGGGCAGGTCACGACGCCTTCCGGCAGGGACGTATCCCCCCGGACAGGTAGCGTGACTTCCTGCCCGTCAAGCTTCAGGATCGCTATTGCACCCGCTGGCACCTGGCCCGAAATGCGCAGGAATGCCTCATCAGCACGCTGCTTGATGGCCGGCGATAAAGGTGCAAGTTCATCCGTCCCGAAGACACGATATTCCGGCAGAACCAATATCTGGCCCGGGCGGGCCGTCGGGGCATCAGGGGCCGTGCCGCGATAGGCACCCGCCTCAGCCTCACGTGGCTCTATCAACCGAACGCCGCTCGGCCCGCCGCGCATCTCGCCACCGATTTCCTGCTGGAAACGATTGAGAGACTGCTCGGAATTCCAGCCCGGCACGCGATAATAGGGCACGAGGCTCCCCGGCATATCAGGGCCGTAGGAACCCTCCATCGTGGCGCCCAGAGGCGTATCCGATGAATGAGGCGGCGCGACATCCTTAACACTGATGTGCGCGCGGATGGCGGTGCGCCCGCTGACGCGATCCGTCTGGCTGCGGAGCTGACGCCCTTCAAAACGGTAATCCGCATGCGGCGCGGCCTCGGAAGCACGGCTCAGGGCGGGAATATCCCGGCTGAGCGCACTGGCAACATCATCCAGCGTTTTCCATTTCGGGAAGTCACTGATCTGCGCCGCTTTTGCAAAATCGGCGATCCACCGCCATGCCACCTGAATGGGGGCGTCAGGATAAACCACCTGCAGAAAACGCTGCGCCCGCCCTTCAGCGCTGACAAGCGTCCCCTCGCACTCTGCATAACTGGCGGAAGGCACGGTGATGTCAGAGCGGATAGCGGTTGGCGTCACCGAATGCTCGATCACAACCAGTTTTTCCGCTGCGTCAATCAACGCGTTGAAACGCGTGTCATCAAGGCGGCGGGAGAGGTCATTTTCGAGGACGATCAATGTCGCGCCCTTTGCCTGAGCGCTGATTTCGTCAAGCGACAAGCCACCCATCAGGGCCATGCCGACGCTATTTGCCTCCGGCATGGCGAAGGCAATAGCGGGTGACTTACCCCGCGCTGTCAAAGCGCGCGCGATGTTGGCGGTCGCATGCAGCAGCGCTTCCGAGGCATATTGCAGCCCTGAGACGATTAGAGGCCGCTCTGCGCTCAATAAAAGGTCAGCCATGGCACTGGCTTGAGCCGCTTCATCTTCCGACAATCCGGCGATAATGGGCGCGCTGCCATCAATCTGATGCGCCACAGCGAAACCGATCCGCGCGATCATCTCCGGAAGCGCACGATAGGTCGAGGCCGCGAAAGCATCGAGGTCTGTCTGTGCGGGGGAGAGAACCATCAGCGGTGAGACCGTATCCTGACCCAGAGTGCGCACAGAAGCATCAAGCCATTGCGGCACGCGGGCCTGGTCCGCCGCTTTATTGCAGGCGGAACGTTTGATCTGCCGGAGGGCAAGGCTCATACGCGGCGCCGTCGCCGTGATATCCTCACCGAGGATGACGGCACCGTCAGATTTTTCCATTTCCGCCATCGTTGCGACTTTTGCGGGCGTGACCTGCATCAGCTCAACAGCCAGATTGACGAGATCGTGATGCGGCACCGCCATGCCGGACGAGAAATTCTCCGCCCCGACAAGGGTCCGCAATGCAAAATTGGACTCCAGCGACGCGCGGGGTGACCCGATACCGAGAAGCTTCGTCCCGGACGCGATGCGCCCAAATTCTTCCAGCACGGTCTGGACGGGCGCGGCTGTCATCTCACCATTGACGACATAACCGGCCGCGCGCAGGCGTGTCTCGGCATTGACCCAGCCATGACCGAACCGGCCACGGTCACAAAGGAAGTACCGGTTGACGTCATTATTATAACGATTGACCGTACGACGCACGATGCCCGCGCGCTCATTAATAATGGTGTTACAGCCGGAGGCACAATTGGCGCAGACAGAAGGCGCGCCCCGCATGTCCCATTTACGGCTATATACTTTGGAGAAAGGCTTGTCCGTGAAGACGCCGGTCGGGCAGACTTCAATCAGATTGCCACTGAAAGGGCTCTCCAGCGTGCCGCTCTCATGACGACCGAAATAGACATTATTATGTGACGCGAAAACGCCGAGATCGCCGCCGCCTGCATAATCCTTATAGAACCGCACGCAGCGATAACAGGCAATGCAGCGATTCATCTCATGTTTGACGAAAGGGCCGAGATCCTGATTATTGTGGGTGCGCTTATCAAAGCGATAGCGGCGCTCACGATGCGCGGTCATGACCGTCATGTCCTGAAGATGGCACTCACCACCCTCCTCACAAACCGGGCAATCATGCGGGTGGTTGGTCATCAGCCATTCAACGACCTCTCCGCGGAATTCCTTCGCTTCCGGATCCTCGACTGAAATAATGGCGCCTTCCGTCACAGGCGTCATACACGCCATGACGATGCGTCCGCGCGTATCTTCAGCATTCGCAAATTGCTTGACGGCGCATTGTCGGCACGCCCCGACGGAACCCAGCTCCGGATGCCAGCAGAAATAGGGCAGATCCGAGCCTGACTCCAGACATGCCTGTAAAAGGTTCTGATCTTCCCGCGTTTCAACTTCGCGGCCATCGATCGTAATTTTAGCCATCGGGCCGGTACTCCTAAGCCGCCTGCTCAGCTGAACGACCTTGCGAGAAGGTGCAGCGTTGCTGGCGGATATGTCTCTGAAAATCCTCTGCGAACAATGTCAGGCCGCTTGAGAGTGGCGCGATCGCGCCCGGGGCGTGCGCACAGAAAGTGCGGCCCATCGGCCCGATCATGCGGGCCGCATCATGAAGGCGGTCTATATCCTCCTGCGTGCCTTTTCCATCTTCGATCACGTTCAGGAGGCGTTCCACCCAGGGAAGACCGTCGCGACAGGGTGTGCACCAGCCGCAGGATTCCTGTGCAAAGAAATGCTCAAGATTTTTCAACATGCCGATCGGACAGGTCCGATCATCCAGAAGAATGGCGAGACCCGTGCCGAGACGGCTGCCCGCTTTCTCCGGAGATGGATAATCCATCAGGATATTTTCATGCTCCGCCCCGAGAAACGCCGTGGACGCGCCACCGGGCAGGAAGGCACGCAGCTTATAGCCATCCTGCATCCCGCCAGCATATTCATTCAGGATCACCCCAAGGGACGTGCCAAGCGGAAGTTCAAACACGCCGGGATTTTTCGCTCGTCCACTCACGCCGTAAAGTTTGGTGCCGCCATCTTCACAATTACTGAGGCCAAGATACCAGTCATTGCCGTTCGCGAGGATCGGGGGGACATTGCTGAACGTCTCAATATTATTGACGACGGTCGGCGCACCCCACAAACCACCCACCTGCGGGAAAGGCGGCTTACTGCGTGGATTGGCGCGGCGACCTTCCAGCGCGGTGATCAGCGCCGTTTCCTCACCGCAAATATAGCGCCCGCCACTGGGGTGGACGTGAATATCGAAGTCAAATCCGGAGCCCTGAATGTTCTTCCCGAGCCACCCGGCCTCCCGCGCCTGAATGACCGCTTTCTGCAGCCGCTCAAGCCCCAGATGATATTCCCCGCGCAGAAAGATGATGCCGTGATCCGCCTGAATGGCGTGCCCGGTGATCATCATGCCTTCAATCAGCTGAAGCGGATTGCCCTCAACAAGGATGCGATCCTTGAAAGTGCCCGGTTCCATCTCATCGCCATTGGCGACGACATATTTGAGACGGTCTTTCGCGGGCTCCTTCGGGACGAAACTCCATTTGAGACCCGTATTGAAGCCAGCGCCCCCGCGCCCGCGTAATTTGGAATTTTTGACTTCCTCAATCACTTCATCCGGAGACATGGTCAGGGCACGGCGAATACCGCGCCAACCGCCGCGCGCCTCATATTGCGCGGGATCGAGCGGTGCTTCACGGTTGACCAGCGCCGTGAGCGGCTGCTTTTCCGGGTTAGGCGTGGTCATGATTTTTGCTCCTGACATCATCGATGATGGCATCGATATCCTCGGGGCGGACAGGGCCATACAGCTCCTTGCCGATCAGCATTGCAGGCGCGTGGTCGCAATGCCCGAGGCAGACAATCGGTAGAAGGGTGAATTCACCGTCAGATGTGGTTTCACCCATTTTGATCTGCAATTTTTTACAGAGGCGATCCCGCGTCTGCTCCTGCCCCATAAGCCAGCATGAGACACTGTCACAGAGCATGATGACGTTTTTGCCAACAGGCTTTCGGAATAACAGATTGAAGTAAGTCGCGATCCCGTCCAGATCGGCGGGCGTCATGCCCAGAACCTGCGCGGTCTGGGCAAGATGCGCGTCGCTGATCCAGCCGAAGCGCTCCTGCACCAGTCTCAATGCCTCAATCGAAGCGCCGCGCGCGTGATGCTCATGCGCAGCCATGTCGCGGAAGGTCTGCACCAGGTCAGAAGGGAGTTCGGCGTTTTGTGCCGTGTTATCAGCGGTCGACATCGGCCATCACAAAATCAATGCTTCCCAGAATGGCGATCAGGTCCGCGATCATCGCGCCTTTCGCCAGGAGGGGAATTTGTTGCAGGTGAATGAAAGAGGGCGTGCGGATACGCGTACGATAAGAGGACGTACCGCCGTCACTTGTCAGATAATATTGATTGAGGCCCTTCGTCGCTTCAATACAGCTCCGCACCTCACCTGCCGGCATGACAGGCCCCCAACTGACGCCCACAAAGTGATGAATCAGCGTTTCAATATCATGCATCGTACGCGGTTTTGGCGGCGGCATGGCCAGAGGATGCTCGGCCTTATACGGCCCTTCCGGCATGTTATCGAGGCAGAAGCGGATAATGCGGAGACTCTGCCGGATTTCCTCCATATGGACGGCGGCGCGATCATAGCAATCACCATTTGCGCCGGTCGGGATGTCGAAATCGATCTGATCATAGCCGGAATAAGGCGCGACCTTGCGGTAATCCCACGCCAGCCCCGTCGCGCGCAGCCCCGGCCCCGTCACGCCCCAATCCACGGCTTCAGCCGTGTTATAAACGCCGACACCCTTTGTGCGCCCGCGGAAGATGGGGTTTTTCATGACCATCTTGTCATACTCATCAAGGCGCTTCGGCATGAAATCGAGGAATTCCCGGACCTCTTTCTCCCAGCCGATCGGGAGATCCATCGCCACGCCGCCAATACGGAAGAAAGCCGGATGCATGCGGAAGCCGCAGATCTTCTCAATGATGCTGAACACGCGCTCACGATCATTGAACATATAGAAGACGGGGGAAAGTTGCCCCAGATCCTGCACCATCGTCCCATAGAAAACGAGATGGCTTGAGATGCGGAAAAACTCAGCCAGCATGACGCGCATTAATTGCGCGCGCGGTGGGACGGTGATCCCCGCAAGTTTCTCAACACCGAGAACATAGGGGAAGTTGTTCATCACCCCGCCGACATAGTCGATACGGTCAGTATAGGGGATGAAGGAGTGCCAGGTCTGGCGCTCAGCCATTTTCTCAGCGCCGCGATGGTGGAAACCGATATCCGGTACGGCATCCACGATTTCCTCACCCTCAAGCTGCAGGACGATGCGAAAGACACCGTGCACACTGGGGTGGTTCGGCCCGAGATTAAGGAACATGAAGTCGCTATTATCGGAGTGCCGCTTCATTCCCCAGGCTTTGGGGTCAAAGCGCAGGGCTTCCTGCTCGTCAAACACTTCGTCTTCCGACAAAGTGTAAGGTGGCCGCTCCGTCGCGCGGGCGTAATGGTCTTTACGCAGGGGATGCCCGACCCAGCTTGGCGGCGTCATGATACGCGTGAGGTGCGGGTGCCCTTCAAACACAATCCCGAAGAGATCCCAGACTTCCCGCTCCAGCCAATTGGCGTTGGGCCAGATATCCGTAATAGTCGGAAGGTTCAGGGCATTGACATCCAGAGGCACCTTCAGGCGCACCTCATCCAGCGGGCCGGAAAAGGATTTGACGTGATACACCACGGTGAAATCCGCGTCCGGCAATCCCTGGCGGTGCTTATGCTCACGCTCATCAAGCGCTGTGAGGTCAAAAAGCATCCGCAAGGCACCATCGGCCTTCAGGGATTTCAGGAGGGCGTGGATCTGCCCGCGTCGCACCCAGAAGGTGGGAACACTGTCACGCGTCGCCTCCTCAAGCAGGACGACATCCTGCGACCTGGCGGCGACGAAAGCCCCGAGCGGGCTTCCCTTCAAGCGTTCAGTCACTTCAGTCATAACAACCCCGGCCTTTATACGGTATCTGGCGTGCGCAGGAAGGTCGCTTTGCGACGCTCATCCCGTTTAAGGTCGCGCATGCTCTGCGGTGTCACCTTCGTGACGCCCTGATCACCGATCATCCAGCTGAGCGGCCGCCGCTGCTTGCCGATAGAGTCCTGAAGCAGCATGAGCCCTTCAATCAGGGCATCCGGGCGGGGCGGACAGCCAGGGACGTAAACATCGACCGGCATAATGGTGTCAACACCCTGCACGACACTATAAATGTCGTACATACCGCCCGAATTCGCGCAGGAGCCCATGGAGATCACCCAGCGAGGCTCAAGCATCTGGTCGTAAAGATATTTCACGATCGGCGCCATTTTGCGGAAAACAGTGCCCGCGATGATCATGAGATCCGCCTCTCGCGGCGTGGCGCGCAGAACCTCTGACCCGAACCGGGCAATATCGTAACGACTCGTCAAGGCCGTGGCTGTCTCAACATAGCAGCAGGAAAGACCGAAGTTGAACGGCCAGACAGAGTTTTTCTGCCCCCAGGAGATGAAGTCCTGCAATTTGCCGACGACGACATTGCGGCGCACATCCTCCTGGGCAAGGAGCTCCTCCGGCTTTTGCAACCGCGGCTGGCCGACGGCTGAGGTTAAGGTCCAGGACATAATTTTAAACCTCGCGCTTGGGTATCTTGACGAGCTCGGCAGGCGTGTTCTGCGGCGGTCGCACCTTCGCGCGGCGCAGTTTGGGGCCCCATTCCAGCGCGCCGCTGCGCCAGAGGTAAACGAGTGCCAGAGTCAGAAAAACGATAAAACTCATAATCGTGATGAAAGCGGGCCACCCCATCTGCCGCGTTACCGTCGCCCAGACATAGATGAAAACGCCCTCAACATCGAAAATAACGAAAAATACCGCCAACAGATAATATTGTGCCGGGAGGCGCAGCCGCGCTGAACCCGTCTCCATAATGCCGGACTCGTAAGGGAGACTCATGGAGCGCCCCCGCGCCGCACCGACGCGCCGCGGGCCTATAGCAGCGGACAGAGCCACGACAATACACAAAAATACCACGGTGAACGCGATATAAATGAGAAGAGCGTGATCAACAAAAATTTGAGTCACTGGAACGACTACCTATTTCGACGGGACCAAAGGCCGCACCCGGAAGGGCAATAGCGGACCGTCCCCAATAGACCCTTTGGTCAAGAGGTGAACTGCGCTATGCCTAGCACCACATAACGCGTGCCGCAAACAATAGAATGCAAAATTTCGAATCCGTGAATAATAGGGATTAAGTTTGTCCCATTTAGACGTGATAATGACTATCATTCACTATTTCGATCCCCGGATTTGGAGAAAGCTTTATCAAGGTATTGGCCACACCGAATAAGGGCAATATGCGTGAAGGCCTGTGGGAAATTACCAAGATGTTCACCTGAAGGGCCGATTTCTTCAGAAAATAACCCGACATGATTGGCGTAAGATAGAATCTTTTCAAATAAGAGACGCGCCTTTAACAAATCACCCGTGCGGGCGACGCACTCGATATACCAGAAGGAGCACATTGTAAACGTGCCTTCACTTCCTGATAGACCATCCCCCGCATGGTCATCCTTGCCGTCATGATCCTTCTGCGTGCGGTAACGATAGACATGACTGTCATCAAGCAATTGCGCGCCAACCGCCTCCAGAGTCGACAACCAGCGTGGATCATGATCGGAAATGAACCCCATAAGCGGCATCATCAGGCATGAAGCATCAATCGTCTGCCCGCCTTTATATTGTACGTAATAACCCAGTTCCTCATCCCAGAACCCGGTTTGGATATCATTATATATGGCGCTGCGTTCCCGCACCCAGACATTGATCGCGCAAGGCAGGCCGCGTTTCTGCGCCAGACGGATCGCCCGGTCAAACGCCACCCAGCACATGACGCGTGATGTCAGGAAATGCCTTCGCCCTCCTCGGACTTCCCAGATGCTCTCATCTTCCTGATTCCAGTTGAAACAGAGCCAGTCGATCCCCTCACGCAGGGCGCGCCATGCTTCCCAGCTCAGCCTTTCACAATTTTCATCAGCATGAAAAATCGCGTCCATGATTTCGCCGATGATATCGAGCTGGAGCTGACCTTCCGCCGCATTACCGATACGCACGGGGCGGGAATCGCGATAACCCCTGAAATGCTCCAGCTCAGTCTCGGACGTCATGGGCTGGCCATCAATTGCGTAAAGCACTTTCAGCCGCGCCTGGCCGGGATGCGCCTCGACCCGCCGCGCATGTACCCAGCGGATGAAAGCCGTCGCCTCCTCCTTATGGCCGGTCTGCATAAAGGCATAAACCATAAAGGACGAGTCGCGGATCCAACAGTAACGGTAATCCCAGTTCCGTTCGCCGCCGACATCTTCCGGGAGGCCGAAAGTCGCCGCCGCAACCATTGACCCTAGTTCATGCGATGTCAGAAGCTTGAGCGCCAGTGTGGAACGGATGATCTGATCATGCCACCGCCCATGATAATCTGAGCGCGCCACCCAGTCGCGCCAATAACTATCCGTCTCTTTAAAGAGCGAGACGAGCATTTCATCATCTTCACAGAAATTCTCTTTCTGCGTTTCCCCATCCAGTGAGAAAAACGCAACCTTGTCGAATTCAAGGCCGAATTCGGCCACGACATCATTGCCTTTGACAATCAATTTGACGGTCGAACACAGTCGCAATCTCGGGAAGAGCGGGTCGTCCGGCTCAAAAATCACCACATGGGATGATAATTGATGCACTTTATGGCCCGTGCGCGCGTAATTAAAGCGCGGGGCGCAGCGCATATCGAACCTGATACCGCCGCGTATCGCTTTCACGCGCCGGATCAGACGCTGCGTCTGGGAAATCGGCGCCGGCACCATGAAATCCGAAATCTCACTCACGCCGCTGGAGGAGAGGACCCGCGTGAGAATGATATTCGTATCCGGCATATAAGCCTGGCGATATGACCCATCCTTCAGGACCGGCTTCAAGGTAAAACTCCCGGCTTTCTCCTCCAGCAAATGTGCAAAGACACTCGGGCTGTCAAACCGTGGCCAGCACATGAAATCAATGGACCCGTCAAGGGCGACCAGCGCTGCCGTGCGCAGATCCCCGATGACAGCGTGGTCTTCGATCGCCATAGCCATGATGCGACCCCCTTTTTAGATACAGCGTCCCTGCGCTTACCGTTCGGTTCAGTCAATGAGCGGAAGCCACGACCTCCCGTCACGTTCAAGAAGCTGATCCGCTTCCTTCGGCCCTTGATCACCCGCAGCGTAAAAGCAGAGCTTACGATTTTTGGGCGGATTGACGCTTTCCAATGCTGCCCAGCCCGCTTCAATCGTGGCCGCGGACTGAAACAACATCTGGTCACCGCACATGCAATCATAAAGCAACGCTTCATAACCAACATTGGCGCGGCTTTTGAAAAAATCATCATAGCGGAAGGTATTCTGCACCGGGGTCGTGACCTCCTCCAATCCGGGTTCCTTCACCATGAAATGCATGGCCAGGCCACGGATCGGGTCAAGCTGAAACCTGATGACATTCGGCATCGCGTCCGCTGAACCCTGCTTGAAAAGCTGATAAGGCGTCTTTTTGAAGATGACCGCAACTTCCGTCTTCCGCGCGGCGAGGCGCTTGCCGGTGCGCAGGTAAAACGGGACACCCGCCCAACGCCAATTATCAATGTGGAGCTTCAGCGCCGCGTAAGTCTCGACGTCACTCTTCGGATCAACATCCGGCTCATTCCGGTAGGCGGGCCGTTTTTCACCTTCAACTTTCCCCGCCCGATATTGCGCGACGACGAAATCCTTGACCTTGATCGGCCGGATCGCATCAAGCAGTCGCGTTTTCTCTGACCGGACGACTTCCGCCGCGAGGGAACTGGGCGGCGCCATACCTGTGATGCTCAGAAGGACAAAAAGGTGATTGGGCACCATGTCGCGCAGCGCGCCCGTGCCCTCGTAAAACTTCCCGCGTTTTTCAACGCCAATCGTTTCGGCCGCCGTGATCTGGACGTGGTCGATATATTCCTGCCGCCAGAGGGGCTCAAATAAAGTATTGGCGAAACGGATGGCCATCATGCTCTGGACGGCTTCCTTACCGAAAAAATGATCAATACGGTAAATTTGATCTTCACGCGCATTGGCCAGCGCGACTTTGTTCAGCGCCTTGGCGGAAGCCAGATTATGGCCGAAGGGCTTCTCAATGATCACTCGGCGGAAAAAACCATCCTCCTCGAACAGCTTTGCCTTGCCCAGACTTTTAAGGATCGTCCCGAAAAACTGGGCGGCCACCGCGAAATAGAAAATGGCAGAGTTATGGCCCAAAGATGTGGCAACGCGCTGATAGATTTCCGACTCCGTGATGTCGCCTGCCAGAAATTCGACATTTTTCATCATTTTCTGCCAGACGCTCTTATCGAGGCGCCCATGGGCAAATTCACCGGCCTTGTCTTTGGCAAAGGCGGAAATCTCATCGAAAAGATGTGCCGACCATGCTTCCGACGTCATCTCCATACGGTCAACGACGATGATGCGGAATTTCCGCGATAAAACATCCATCGCCGCCAGATCATAGAGTGAAGGCACAAGGAGGCGTTTCGTCAGGTCACCACCACCACCGAAGATGACGAGGGTGCAATCCGGTGCGCGACGCGGAACATCCGCCTTAGACGTGGAAGACTTCGTCTGACCGGTCATAAACCGTCTCCTTAAATATGGGATATTATGTGTCGCTGCCTCTTCTCATGCTATAACGCGCGTTAACTTGCGCAAGATCAAGCCCCATCACCTCGAAGTGAGTTTGTCATAAGTTTTTGAAGTCAAAGCGGATTTCGCGGCTTCTTCCGGCGCGATATTCTCCCAGCCACCGCCAAGCGCATTATAAAGGCGCGCGAGATTGGCCGCGACCGTCATGGAGCTGTCCGCCACCTGCATCTCTGCATCGAGAAGCGCCTGCTGGGCGGAAAGAACATCCAGATAAGTGACGAGGCCGGAGCGATATTGATCTTTCGCCAGGTCAAGCGCACGACGCGCCGCCGCGGAAGCTGAGACCAGGCCCTGATGGCGCTTCTGCTCATCCCGATAGGCCACGAGCGCGTTATCGACATCCCGCCATGCGCCGAGCACGGTCTGGCGATAGGTGATGGCCGCTGTCTTTTCGGCATATTTGGTCAGCATCAGATTGCCGCGCAGGCGCCCACCCTGGAAGATCGGCAGGGAAATGGAAGGACCGACATTCCATGCCCGCGCATTCCAGAAGCCGAGATCACGGAAGGACAGGGTTTGAAGCCCGAAATCGGCGCTGATGGTGACTTTCGGATAAAACTCCGCCTCGGCCTCCGCAATATTGGCGACCGCCGCATGGAGTTGCGCTTCAGCCTGCCGGATATCCGGGCGACGCCGCACAAGGTCAGATGGAAGCCCGACGGGCACGCGCGGCGGCACGACCGGGATGCCCGCCGTGCGCTGCAACTCATCATCGAGGGAGCCTGGCGGCAGACCCAATAAAAGGTTGATGGCGTTGATCTGCTGCGTGACGCGCTGCTCCATCTGGGCAATCTGCGCTGTTGTCGTGTCAAGTTGCCGCTGTGCCGATGTGACGTCTAATTCCGTCACCAGCCCGACATGCTGACGCTCCCGCGCGAGGTCCAAGGTCCGCTGCGCGGTGGCACGGTTTTCCTTCAGGATGCGCAATTGTTCCTGCAAGCCGCGCAGGGCGAGGTAATCATAGGCCAGATCGGCCTGTTGCGCGATAATGACGGAACGCCTCTGCTCATCCGTTGCCTGCAACATGGCCTTGGCGGACTCATATTGTCGCGCAACCCGGCCCCATAAATCCAGCTCATATTGCGCGTCAATCCCGGTCTGCCACTGATTAAGCTGTGGCACGACAACTTTGCCGATGCTCTGGTCAAGGAGGGTGGCATTCTGCGCGCCCAGCGAGTCTTTGCTGTTCTGACCGATCTGGGAAAGAGCCCGCTGGAAAAACTTCGTACTATATTGAGAGCGCTGATAACTGCCCATCGCGCTAAGAGACGGGTAGCGCCCGGCACCCGCGATCATAAGCTGGGCACGGCTTTGCGCCAATTGCGTCGTGGCGCGCTGAATATCGAGGTTCTGAGATGCGAGGCGTGCTTGCAGGGACGATAATTCAGGGTCGTTGAAGAGGCCCCACCAACTTGCCGCCGCCGGGTCCTGCGTCGTGCGACTTGTCACCCCCGCCTCACCCCCGCGCTGGGGCATACGATACTGGTCCGGCGTCCATGGTTTGGGACGATGGAATTTCGGCCCGACGCAGCCCGACGTCAGGATGAGCGCCATGGCGGGGAGGAGCGCTAATTTATGGTAAGCACGGCGCATGACGCAGCGACCCTTCATAAATGGCATTTGCGATAAAAACAGATGAGGGGCGGATCTCAATGCATGCCTCCCTCGCCGCTGCTTTTTTCCGCAGTTGGCGAAAACAGGAAGCAGAACGGCACGACGCAGAACGCCAAGATGCCGATCTCCATAAAGACCTGGTTATAGGCAAGCATCGAAACCTGCTGTCGGAATGTCTCATATAATTGATGCGTCGCGTAGGAAGATGCCTGACTTGCAGACATGCCCACTTCCATTGCGGCGCGTTTCACGACAGCGAGATAATTCTGAAACGCCTGATGATAAGGTGTCATGTCATGGACGATCAGACTTTGGCGCTTTTGCTGGGTCTCAATCACAAAAGCCGTGGCGAATGAAATCGCGAGCGAGCCGATGTAATTGCGCGCCATGCTGAACATAGCGGACGCATCGGCATTAAGATGTCGCGGCAATGTCGAATAAGCGATGGTGGAAATCGGCACGAACAGAAAAGCCAGCGCCGCCGTCTGAAAAACACGGCAGAGAACGAGAAAATTATAACTCGTCGTGGGCTGAAGCTGCGCCGAGTAAAAAAGGGAGCACCCCATCAGGAAGAAGCCGAGCGCGATGATGTTGCGCGTCTGGAATTTTCCCATCAGCTTCCCGACAATCGGGATCAGAATGATGACCGCCACACCCCCTGGCGCCAGCACCTGGCCTGAAAGGGTCGCGGTGTAACCGAGTATCTGTTGCGCAAATTGTGGGACAATAATGGCCGCAGCGTAAAGCAGCCCCCCCACCATCGCGATCAGAAACGTGCCCACGGCAAAATTGCGGTCTTTGAAGATATCGAGATTTAGAAGCGGGTTTTTTGCGGTGAGAAGCCAGATGATGGAAGCGATGACGCAGAGGAGACCGATCACGGCCATCGTCACGATAAAGCGGGAATGGAACCAGTCATCATCCTCACCACGATCCGCCATGACTTCCAGGCAGCCGAGGCCGAGCGTGATCAGTGTCATCCCGATCACGTCGATACGCTCCCGCTCCGGCTTGACCCAGGGTGGATCTTCTACAAGCGCGTAAACGCCGATCAGCGTCAGAATGCCGAATGGCACATTGACGTAAAAAATCCAGCGCCAGGAGAAATTATCGACGAGGTAACCGCCCAGGAGCGGGCCGAGAATGGGGGCTACGACAATGGCAATGGCCGTTAGCCCGAATGCAGCGCCGCGTTTTTCAGGTGGAAATGTGTCGAGGATGATCGATTGCTGTATGGGCTGCAACCCGCCACCAAAAAATCCCTGCATCAGGCGGAAAATGATGAGCACAGGCAGGCTGTCTGACAATCCACACAGGAATGACGACACGGTGAACATCAGGATACAGATCAGGAAGTAACGTTTGCGCCCGAAGACTTTGCTGAACCATGCGGAGATTGTCAGCACCACGCCATTCGCGACAAGGTAGGAGGTTAGCGCCCACGTCGCATCATCATATGAACTGCCGAGCGCACCGGAAATATGCGGCAGCGCCACATTGATGATAGTGGTGTCGAGAACCTCCATGAAGGCGCCCAGCGTCACCACGACCGCGATCAGCCACGGATTATATTTGGGGCGCCAATTTTCCTCGTCGCTGGCCGAAGCGTCGGTCATCTCACCGCGCTCACTTCACGTAAACGGTGGGGATGACGGACACGCCGAGTGGGAGGGGATGATCAGGGTCAAGACCTTTATCGATCAGGATCTTGACTGGCACACGCTGCACGATCTTCACAAAGTTACCCGTCGCATTCTCAGGCGGGAAAGCACTGAAAGCAGCGCCCGCGCCGAGCTGGATTGAATCGACATGCCCCTTGAGATGCAGGGATGGATAGGCATCGACGCTGATCTCCGCCTCCTGGCCCGGCTTCATTTTCGTGATCTGCGTTTCTTTGTAATTGGCCACAACCCAGACTTCAGGCGCGACGATTGAGAAGAGTTTCTGCCCTGTCTGGACAAAATCGCCCTGCTCAACATTACGCTGCGAGATCCAGCCATCGTGTGGGGCCCTGACCTGCGTCCACTCCATATTAAGTTCTGCAAGCTTCAGATTGGCCTCAGCAACTTTCAGGGAGGCGCGTTGCTGCGCAAAGATATCTTCCTGATTTTTGATGCTCGGCTGGACGGGTCGCGCCTGCTCAAGCTGACCTTCAGCCTGGATGACACGCGCACGCGCCTGCTCCAGCGCTGCTTTGGCGTAATCAACATTCTGCTGCGTCGTCGCCGCGCGGGAGACGCGTTGCTGGCGTTTAAAATCCGTCTCAGCCTTGAAGAGGTCGGCTTTCGCGGCGGCAAGCGCACCCTGCGCCGCGGTGAACTGCCCGGGAAACTTCTTGGACGCGACGATCAACTGATTTTCAGCGCCGGACAGGTTGGCTCTGGCCTGCGAGAGTGAGGCCGTCGCCTTATCAAGGGACGCACGGTAATCCCGGTCATCGATCGTGAGCAGAACCTGGCCCTGCCTGACAAACTGATTGTCATTAACGCGCAGATCGGTCACGTAGCCGTTTACGTGTGGCGCAATGCTGATTTTGCGCCCCTGCGTATAGGCATCGTCGGTCTCAATATGGTTCCGGGTAAGAAACCAGTAGAAAAGCCAGACCACGGCAATAAGAATAACGCCCGCGATCAGGAGCTTTTTCGTCAGAGGGCTGAGGCCTTTCTTTTTTTTGTCCTTCCCCTCGTCCGGCTTGTCATCCTGGTCGTTCTTCGCCGGCTCCCGGTCCTGCTGGCTGTTATCCGTCATTCAATGTACCGCGTCCCAGCGGCCCCCCGTCGGCGAGTCAATTTCGACTGGCAAAATGTCATCTTGAAACAGATCTCCCGCCAATGACCCTCGACCGGCTTGCGCATACCCATTTGGAAGGGGAAGCCTTCTTGTCGGTCTGGAAGAAAATCTGCGACTGTAAAGTCCGCTAAATTGCCGGTACTTAACCATGCGCGTCAAGAGGAGAGGCAAGACAAGTCGCGCAGGGCGGCCCTTCGCGCGCCTTTAATCAGGCCCATTTTGTCGCGCCGGGAAAGAAATTATCCTATAATGAGGGCGTTACGTATCGTCAAATTCCGCAGTCCTGAAATACCGAATATATCTGCCCGATTGACGATGTCGCGGACGGAGACTGGTTCGCTTCAAGCCCATTCCTTCGATGGATGAGAGATCACGACAACTCGATTTCAAGGTTTTGTGAACGCCGCGCATTTAACTGTCGAAATCGAAGCGTTAATGATTGCTTGACGCGACGATCCAACCGCCTTGTTTAACCGTTTCTGCCATAGACTGTCCATCCTCTAAACAACCGGATGACGAAGGCCCACTTATCGCGGATTGGTCAGGCCACCTCTATGACCAGGCGACAGGTCGCGCCTCAGCTCAAGAACGCGACACGGGGTTGCAGAATTAAGATACAAATGTAAATATTAATTTAATAATGGGTTCGGACATCTTAATTTTTTAGGGGAATTGCGTGACGAAATGTCTCAAGGGCGACGCCGATCAACGCGCATGAGATTTCCGGGGTGGAGGAAAGAGTGAGCCTGCGAGACGCGCGAAGGCGTTGCAGCGTTGCCGGTCATGGTGCCGGGAAATTATTTCCGTCGGTGCATCACGTCACCCCCCCTCGCGTGGCACGGCGCTGACCTGCAGATGCCGGACATTGCGCGATTTGATGAATGGAGGATGTGGGCAAAGTGTACAAAGAGATAATCCAGAATATCGTGCAGGAATGGACGTTGTTTAACCCAACCATCGGGCCGTTATCGCCACCACCGCATGATTTCGTCACAGAGGTTTCTCGGGAAATCAGCCGTTTTTCTCAAGCACCGGGTTCACCGCCAGCATTTTCCCTGCAAGGGAAATGGATTGTCGCAACATCCTCAGCGGATATACCCCATCCTTTCGATCTACACGATCTCGCCATTATTATGGGATTCATTCTCAGAGACCGGCAGGGTGCGGCGGAAATAACACCCTCACCCCGCCATGATTGCGGTCATCGAGACGTGGTTTTCGCCAATGCCATGAAAAGCATTTCATTTCCCGGATTGAACTTCCGGTAAGTCAGGTTGACGGCAGCGATTGGGCTTGAACCCTTTATGCCGTCACGAGCTTGAAACCGATGGCGAAAAGCACGACGCCCAAAACAGCCTGCTGAAATCTCGCGGGCATCACATCGATCGACAGGCTTCCCAACATGACGCCCGGGATTGACCCGGCAAGCAGGGAGGCGAGCAGTGACAGGTTAACCGCGCCGAACCACCAATGTCCCAGACCTGCCACGAGGGTCAGTGGCACGGCATGGGCGATGTCGGCGCCGACCAGCCTTGCGAAATCCCGTTTAGGATAGAGCATGATCATGGCAGCGAGGCCGATCGCGCCCGCGCCGACGGACGATATCGTGACAAGAGCGCCCAGCGCCACCCCAAGCAGGACCGTCAGTAAGGTGACGTGCCGATCTTCCAACTGACGTCCGCGATTTTGAGCCCAACGCTGTATTTCACGTCGAAAAAGCACGCTCGGCGCCGTGATCAGCAGGGCCACGCCAATGGCGTGGGTCATGAAATGCGCGACACCGTCGGACGGGGCCCCGACGCCGTGCAATATGGCCAAAGTGATGAGTGTCGCCGGGATACTGCCCGTCGCAAGCAATCTCACAATGGACCAGTCGACCGTCCTTTGACTCCCATGCACAAGGGTGCCGACAGATTTTGTCATCGTCGCAAAAAGGAGGTCAGTGCCGACAGCCGCCTGAGGATGAATACGGAAAAACAGGATGAGGATCGGCGTCATGAGGGACCCCCCACCCACGCCCGTCATCCCAACCAGAAATCCGACCAGCAATCCTGAGAATGCATATGCGTAATGGAATTCAGTCAAACCCCTAAAACCTTTATTCTTGTCGCCTCAAGAAAATGGAGTATGCCTGCGCTGGAAATTAATTTCACTATTTTTGTTGTTTATATTTTTGCCGCCTCGCGCCCGTCGAGTCTGTGCTGGCTTGCCTTAAAACGGGAGTCAGTCGATATTGATACGAAATAAATCTAACTTGGAAAGCGCGAAATGTTGGAAATTCAAGTTAAAGCCGCAGCAACAATTTTTGAAGCTGAGCATGGCACGCAAACCGGACGTTATTTTGCCATCCTGATCCCTCAGGATGACGATCTATCTTCCGGAATATGCGAAATGCTTGATCATCGAACCAACGGTGCCCTGCGTCGCGCTGCGGAAATCACAAAATTTAAAGGCGAGCGCGATCAATCTTGTACGCTCATCGCGCCCTGTCCTGAAATCGCCCAGATTGTTCTTGTCGGATATGGTGAAGAGGCGAACCTCACCCCCAACCGTATCGAGAACGCGGCCGCCCTCGCCGTCTCCCTGTGCAAAAAGGCGGAGTCCGTCAGCATGGCTTATGTCGGACGTGCCGAGACATTCGCCGCCCATGCGGCTTACGGCGCCACTCTGGGGCAATACCGGTTCTCGCGTTACAAGCATGATGCGGAACTGGCCGCGTCGCTGCGCAAGCTTGACCTGTTTGTCGAAGATATTGACGCGACAACAAAACAATGGGCGCGGCTTCAAAGTATTGCGCTCGGCGTTTTCCGGACGCGCGACCTGGTGAATGAGCCGGGCAATATCCTGCATCCGCCGGAGTTCGCCAAACGCATTGAAACGCTGCGCGATATTGGCGTCTCCGTGACGATCCTGACGGCGTCGACCCTCCGGGAACTCGGGTTTGGCGCGCTTCTGGGCGTGGCGCAGGGTAGTGACAAGGAAGCTCACGTCGCCATCATGCAATACACCCATTCCGACAATCAGAGTGATGCACCGATTGCCTTGATCGGCAAAGGCGTCACTTTTGATTCAGGCGGGATCTCCATCAAACCGGCAAACGGAATGGAGGAGATGAAGACGGATATGGGCGGTGCCGCCGCTGTGGTCGGCACGATCGAGGCTCTGGCGCGCCGCCATGCGCGTGCCAATGTCGTGGGTGTCGTCGGATTAGTGGAAAACATGCTTTCCGGCAACGCGCAGCGTCCGGGCGATATCGTCACCAGTTATGCCGGCAAAACAATTGAAGTTCTCAATACCGATGCTGAAGGGCGACTCGTCCTCGCCGATGTGCTTGCCTACACACGCAATATTTACCGTCCTCAGCTTATGATTGATCTGGCGACACTCACAGGTGCCATCGTGATAAGTCTGGGGCATGAATATGCCGGGGTCTTCAGCAATAATGAAACGCTCAAAACGCGACTGGTTGCGGCAGGCGAGACCTCCGGCGATGCGGTTTGGCCAATGCCGATGGGCCCCGCTTATGACCGCGAAATCGACTCCCCCATCGCGGATATGAAGAATATCGGCAGTCGCGCAGGCGGCTCCATCACCGCGGCGCAGTTCTTAGCGCGTTTCGTGGGTGACACGCCATGGGCCCATATCGACATTGCCGGTGTCGCCGCGCGCAATGACGCCGCACCAACCTGCCCGAAAGGTGCTTCCGGTTTCGGTGTGCGGTTGCTGGACCAGCTCATTTTCCTTCATGAGTCGGGTGAAAATCTCATATGACGGCTGAGATCGGCTTTTACCATTTAAGCCGATCCCGCCTTGACCAGGCGTTGGGGCAGCTTCTGGCACGCAGTCTGAGTGCGGGCCAGCGCGCCGTCATCCGATGTCGGGATGCGGCGCAGCTCCAATCCCTCAATGCGGCGCTTTGGAAATTGGATGATTCCCCGTGGCTGCCACATGGCAGTAAAGCCCAGGGCCAAGGGGAGCGTCAGCCCATCTGGTTGACACTTGATCATGACGTGCCCAACGGCGCGCGCTTTCTTTTCCTCATGGCCGGCGTCGAGACAGATGATGCCACGACGTTTGAGAGAGCTTTCATTGTTTTCGACGGCGCTGATGAAATCGCCGTGAGTTGGGCAAGGGAAAAATGGCGGGGCTGGGCCGCGCAGGATCTTTCCCTTTCCTACTGGCAGCAGACGGAGGATGGGTGGAAAAAACAGGCGGACACGCGGCAGAAAACATAGGGCGGGACCGTCCACTTACGAAACGCCTCCGCCTCACTTCGTCAGATGATGCTCCATCTCCGCCCATTTGCGGAGCAAAGGGTAGGATTGCTGGTAAAGCGCAAATTTCTCATCATAAAGCTGCCGCAATGCGGGGTCCGAGACATATTGATGCGCGACGTCCGGCTTCGTGCAAATGTCGGTTATCCCACCATCTCCCACAGCAAGCCGCGCCAGGCGCGCGGCCCCGAAGGCACCACCATAATCACCGTCTTTCAGGCATGATAACGTCATATTCATGACGGAAGCGATGATGGAAACCCATATGTGACTTTTAGAGCCTCCGCCCACCACCATGGCGCGGGTCACCTCGCCTTTTTCAATGCCGAGACCGCACGCCGCATCACGTAACGAGAACGCGACCCCCTCAAGCACGGACTGCGTCATCTCCGCGCGTTTGACGGCGCGATCAACCCCGAGAAAGCTGCCCCGAATGAGGTCATCACTATGTGGCGTCCTCTCTCCTGACAGATAAGGAAGAAAGATCGGCCGCGCGGGACGTGTGATCCGGCGTGGTACCTCGTCAAGTAATTGCGCCTCCGATAAGCCGGTCACTTCGGCCCACCATCGCAACGATGACGCAGCGGATAAGGTCACGCCCATCTGGTGCCATCGGTCTGGAATCGCATGGCAGAAAGCGTGCAGCCCCCTGCTGGTCTCGGGCCGGAAGTCCCGCGTCGTGCGCCATATCACGCCGGACGTGCCGAGTGAGATGAAGCTGTCCCCGTTCTGAATCGCTCCAAGCCCGATTGCGGCCGCCGCATTATCGCCCGCGCCGCCCGCGAGCATGACGGCGTCGCGCATGCCCCAGCGTGTGACGAGAGACGTCTTCAGGCAGCAGGTCGGGTCGCTTCCCTCGACCAGTCGCGGCATGGCATCCAGGCTGAGCCCACATGCCGCCAGCGCTTCGGGAGACCATTTGCGATGCCGCACATCCAGCCAAAGCGTGCCGGATGCATCTGAGAGATCCTCGAACATTTCCCCACAAAGTTTGAAGCGCAACCAGGCTTTCGGGAGCAGAACCTTGCGGACCTGCCGAAAAACATCCGGCTCGTGGTTTCTTACCCAGATCAGCTTCGGCGCGGTGAAACCGGCAGCCGCGCGGTTTCCGGTCACGAGACGCGCTTCGGGAAAGCGCTCCTCAAAAATCTCACATTCCGCCTGCGCGCGCGTGTCATTCCACAAAATGCAGGGTCGGAGAACCTGGTTTGAAGCATCCAGCAGGACGGCGCCGTGCTGTTGGCCGGACAGCCCGAGCCCGCGCACTTTTTTCAGATCTTCCGGCCGTTCACGCTTCAGATCATCCAGAATGCGGCACAGTGCCTGCCACCAGGCTTCAGGATCCTGCTCCGACCAACCGCGATGGGGTGACTGTGCCTCAAGTTTTTCAGTGCGGGACGCGATGACTCTCTGGTCATGATCAAGAAGAAGCAATTTTATGCCGGATGTACCCGCATCGATCCCGATATACATGGCCCCTCCCTGACGTGGCCATGATGTTTGCACAGCAAAAAGGGCGCGTCCAGAACGCGCCCTTCGCACCTCGCTTAAACAGCAAAAGGATTTTAGACGTCGAAATTCTGCGGCAGAACCACGAGATCCCGCACAATAACGCCCTTCCGGCGCGTCAGCATGAAAATGAGCGCCTCCGCGACCTCAACCGGTTGCATGATGCCGCCTGAATCAAGGTTGGCTTTGACACGCTCCTGATCCCAGTCTTTGAGAAGCGGCGTCACGACCGGGCCGGGTTGGATGGCGGAAACACGCACATCATACGCGGCCAGTTTCCGGCGCGCTGTATGCACGAAAGCCTGAACCGCGTGTTTGGACGCAGTATAGACGGGCTCCGACACCATCGGCACCATGCCGGAGATGGAGCTTGTGATGACGATGTCACCGCTCTTCTGTTCCATCATCTGCGGTGCGACAGCGCGCACGCAGCGGAAGGCGGCGTTGATATTGAGATCAAGCATGCGATCCCAACGTTTCGTGTCACCTTCCCACGGCATATCTGCAACGTATGAGCCGGCATTGGCGTGAAAAATATCAATACGACCATGATTTTTCACGATCGTATGGACAGCTTTTTCAATGTCCTCATATTTCGTGAGATCGGCGATCAAGGCGTGGGCCTTGTCACCCAGTTCCGCCGCGCGTGCTTCCGCCGCCTTGGCGTCAAAATCAATGATGTAAACTTCAGCGCCGTTATCCAGCAAGTGGCGGACGCATTCCAGTCCAATTCCGGAAGCACCGCCTGTCACGGCGGCAATTTTATCCTTGAGTGACTGTGCCATATTTATTCTCCTGGGTATAAAAACCCTTTGACGACTCGTTAAACGAGTCTCTTCATATTGATTAAGCCAAAATTAAAACATTTTAAAGCCGAGGAATCACAAAATATATGTGACGCTTTTCGGTGCGCAGGGGCGACCCTAAAAACGGTCGCAGCTTTTCACGGCCAGCCGCGCAATCGGCGCCGGCCGTCCTGAAAACATTCTGTTTTAAGTTGTTCAGTCCAGATTTAACTGGGGCAGTTTCCCGCCTTATTGGCGGGAAAGCTGCGTCGCATCACGGGAAAAGCACCATGATGACGAATAGAATGATGTTGAAGCGTCGAACTTACAGCGCGGTGTAACCGCCATCGACGAAAACATCCTGACCATTGACCATATCGGACGCTGCCGACGCCAGGAAGAGCACCACATCGGCCACTTCGAGGGGTTGTGCAACGCGTCCGGCCGGCATGTTGCCGAGGAATTTCTTCAGTGCGGCTTCATCACTCCAGACTTCCGCACCCATTGATGTCCAGACGGCTGTCGGGCACGCGGCATTCGCCTGGATATTATGTGCACCCCATTCCGCCGTCATTGATTTTGTCAATGCATTCAGCGCCGCTTTGGAGGCACCATAGGCACTGTGATCCGGCATAGCGAAATTGCTGATCTGGGAGCTGAGATTGATGATCTTACCGCTTTTCTGCGCGATCATCCCCGGCGCAACGGCCCGTGCGAACAGAAATGCAGCGCGAAGATTGACGTTGAAGCTCGCATCCCAGTCATCAACCGGGAAATCGAGAAGAGAGCCGGAGATGCAGATACCCGCATTATTGACGAGAATATCGATCGCGCCCCATTCTGCGGTGACCTGGGCCACAACCTTCTCGCCCGCATCCACGGCGCGCAGGTCAGCGGCAATTGTCATGCATTTGCGGCCGTTATTCTCAACGATTTTGCGCGTTTCTTCGAGGGCGGCCACATCCCGGCCTACCGCCACGATATCGGCACCCGCCGCGCTCAACACGTCGCTGATCGTCTGGCCCAAACCTCTCGATGCGCCCGTGACCAATGCTTTTTTCCCGACAACCGAGAATCGCTCTGGAAGTGACCGCATGTGATTTTCCTTAACAAATTCTGAATTCATGCGCGGAATTTACAACTTATTGAGATTTTTGCAATTCTTAGTAACAAAATTGCCGATATGACCCTATTCCCAGCAGCATCATCTGTTTTATTCGACAGTATTTAATGCGGGAATTTGTGAGTTTTTCCCCATCTTCTCGGCCTCCTTCCGAAGATAGGCAAATTTCCGATCCCGGATAGCCGAATATAAAAATATTTTATAAATTCATTGTGCGCGATTACATTGGCATTTTGGCGAAGAAGATAGACCAGTCCCAAATTTTGTATTTAAATGATCCAGTTTCCATGATCGAGGACCATCTCGATCAATTTACTCTCGCCCTCCAATATTCATGATGAAATCGAACCTACATTTATATAAATCGAGTGAGAATTTATTCCAATCATGCTGTCGCGTCGATTTTCGAGATAAACGTCATATTTATCGGTCCCTGACCTATACAGATGTCATCTACAATCGAATAATGATTTTTATCTGACATACACAAATAACACTTTGCGCTGCCGAACACGGGAATTTTACCTCGCGACTCGCACCAACGCGTTCAAAACGCGAGTCGGTGTGTCGCTTCTCGCATTTTGTCCGAACGAAAATCTCACGAATCACATTATGATGAGACATGATAGCCTGACCGCCTCAAATACGCCCTCGCGCAACCATCCATCCCAGAAAGACACTTCCGATCGCGGAGATGACCACCCCGACCGGGAGTTCCTGATCGGGAAGCACAACGCGACCCGTCACGTCTGACGCGACCGCCAGGCCCGCCCCCATCAAACCGACAAGGGGCGTCATCTCAGTGATCGTCATGCGCCCCATCCCACGCACGAGATGCGGGACGATCAAACCGATAAAAGGGATCGGCCCGGTTATGGCCACCACCGCGCCGCATGAGAGGGCGCAAAGGAGGATCGTCTGCACGCGTAAACGTGACGTACTCACCCCGAGACTACGCGCCACGTCATCCCCCGCTTTCAGCGCCTCAAGGGGCAGGGCTTTGATTTTCAGGAAGAGAGACAGGATGGCGATGGCGCACAAGGCAAAGGGAAGTGTCCGCCAATCCGCTGCCGAAAAACTCCCCATTGTCCAGAACAGGATCGATTGCGCCGTATTCCGGTCCCCCGCATAAACCAGAAGGTCCGCGCATGTTGTGAAGAGGAAGGAAATCGCCACACCAGCCAATATGAGGCGACCTGGAGCGGCGAAGGGGCGATGATTGAGTTGGGAAAAAAGCAGGGTCATGAGGAAAAATGTTGCCAGGCCGCCACCGACGATCGCCCCGGTAAAAGCGGTCATGACGCCGAATTGATCACCGAAAAACACGATCATGGCGATGGCGCCCGCCGATGCCCCGGAAGACAACCCGAATAAATAAGGGTCGGCAAGTCCGTTTCGGGTGACGATCTGTAAAGCCATCCCCGCCCGCGCCATGACGATTCCCGCCGCGATCGCCAAAACCAGACGGGGAAAACGCAATGTCCAGATGATTTGCGCCGTCACATCCTGTGAGAAAGGCCCTGCAATCAACGCCGCGTAAAGCGCGTGCGGGCTGAAATGCACCGGGCCGAGGCTGATGCTGGCAAGTGCCAACGCGCAGGCACTTGTCCCGATGAGGGTGAAAAACAGAAGGCGCCTCACATTTTCTGGTCCGGATGCAGAAACCGCGCGAGTGCTTCGATCGCATCAATATTGGCCGGCCCAGGCGTGAGCGCGTCATATGGCAGGGCAATATAATGGTGATGTCTCACGGCGGGGCTCTGTTGCAAAAGCCGCTGATGGCGCACCCAATGCGCCTTCTGGGAGACGCCTTGCCCGTAATCGACAAATATCAATGCTTCCGGCTGTCGCATCGCCACCCGTTCCCAGCTTGTGCGCCCCCAATTTGTGGGGAGATCGTCGGCAATATTGCGCCCGCCCGCGAGGGTGATTATTCGCGAGGCCAATGCGTAGCGCCCCGCCGTCAAAGGAGCGTCCGTGCCCGAATCATAGAGGAAAACAGGCACGGCGCGTTGCCCAGCGATGCGTGCCCGGACCGCCGCAACGCGGGCTTTCATGGAAGCGACCAGAGATTGCGCTACATCCTGCCTGTCAAAGATGCGGCCCAGACGCAGCAGGTCGTTGTAAAGCAAAGCATCTAATGTGACGGGAAAATGCGGATGATGCCATTGCCGCAGACAGCTTTCCGACAGAATGATGGCGGGGACGTGATAGCGCGCCAATCTCTCCGGCGTCACGTCACCGCCTGGATTCATGCCGTAATTCCACCCCGCCACGAAGAGATCCGCATGGGATGCGATGAGCGTCTCCAGGCTTGGATAACGCGGTGCGCGCTCAGGCACGTTTCCACGCAGTTTGCGGAAAGAAGGCGTCTCTTTATTCCAGCCGGAAATACCGGTCACCCCGCACATCTCATTCTGGAGGTGCAGGGCGAAACCCATCTCCGCAATATTCACATCGTGGAAAATTGCACAATGTGGCTTTCGCGGAATGAGAATCTCCGCGCCGCAATTGGAAATGGTGAGAGGGTATTGAGAAGGCGCCGTCTCCGCCTCCCGCATCATCAGGAAGAGGAACAGGGGGAAGAAGGCGGCGCGCCAGCCTCTCATGGGTGCGGCGCGAAGATATAGCCCCGCCTCCGACCATCCACATCGATTTCCGTGGCGGACAAGCGCAACGCCGCCCTGAAATCATCAGACTGAAAAACGGCGTCAGGACGCGCATTTGCAATGAGAGCGCCCTTATCAAAAAGCATTATTTGTGATGCGAATTCCGGCACCAGGGTGAGATCATGTAGCACGCAGATGACGGTAATGGGCAGGTCCCCGAGCAAATGGAGGATTTTTATTCGCGACGCGACATCCAGATGGTTCGTCGGCTCATCCAGTAGAAGAATGCGGGGTTGCTGCGCGAGGCACCGCGCCAGCATGATTTTCTGACGTTCCCCGCCTGACAACGCGCCCAGCTGACGATCCAGCAGGTTGATGATGCCACACGTGGCGGCGGCTGCCTGCATCAGGCCCTCATGCCAACCCGGCACGGCCAGTCGCGCGAGGGAAATGTAATCCCTGGCCCGAAATGTCCCATCGGCCTCATCACTCTGCGGCAGGAAGGCCATCAGCCGCGCGATTTGCTGGCGGGGCATGTCCGATAGTTTCTGACCGTCAATCGCGACCGAGATGTGCGGGCTGCGATCCAGCCCGGAGAGAGCGCGGAGAAACGTCGTTTTGCCCGCACCGTTCGGACCGATCACCCCGATATGCGCGCCTTCCGCCACCTCCGTCATGAAAGGCTGCAGGATGGTTCGCGATTGACCATCCTGCGTGACCTCAATTCTGATGAATGGCGATGTCAAAATTGTGCCTGCATATTGAAGGAAAAAGCCCTTGGCGTGCCGATAATGACTTCTGACGGGTAACTCGTATCCGCCCATTGCACAAAACGTTTATCGCCAAGATTATCGATACGGCCGTAAAGGCGGATGTTTTTATGAACATCCCACGCTGCATAAATGTTGACGAGCGCATAATTATTGAGGGTTAGCGTGTTCGTGTAATTCCCTTTTCGGGCGGAGACATATTGCATGCCAGCCCCGAATTCGATCGGCAGATCTCTCGGGTGAGACCAGACACCCCAAAGGTTAGCCGTCATGCCAGGGACGTTCGGCACTTGCTTAAAGGTCGCGTTGACGCCCGGCGATGGCTGGAAGCCCGCGCCATAATGCGCATCTGTGTAAGCGAGATTGGCATCAAAGCGCCAATGCCGGTCAAGACGCAAATGCCCGGCCCACTCAATGCCGCGTGAGGTCTGCTCACCCGCATTGGCGATACTGTTCTGTCCGGTCGCCACGAGGATGTTCGTGCGCATAATGTCGTAAAATGCGAGTGTCGTCTCAAGATGGCCATGAAATGAAACGGCTTTCACACCGATTTCCCCTTGGCGACTGTGAGATAAAGCGGTGAAATTATTACGATTGGCGCGCAGAATATTGCCATTGGGCGGGTCTTCACCCGTCGCATAAACGCCGTAAAGGCTGATGCGGTCCGTGAGGTCGTAAACGAGACCAGCGCGATAATTAAATGGATTGAAGGTGCGGCTGAAACTTGAGATCGGGTCGAAAGCGCCGGATTGGCGGTAATTCTGCCGGTTCACCGTCAGCCAATCATAGCGGGCACCGACGACGATGCGGAGTTTGGGGAGAACCGTCCAGACATCTTCCATGAAAATAGCGGCGTCGGTGAGGGTCGCTGGCGATTTTGAATAAGGAAACTGCCCCGGAAACGGGCCGAAAGCACCGGCATTTGTCTGATCAATACCGACACTGTCCATATAAGGCGTTGGCGACGCCCCCGCATTGCGGATGAAGCGCAGATAATAAGCGTCGCCACCCAGAACAAAGCGATTAGGGCGGGAAAAAATGTGGTTTTTATAAGTCAGGTTCAGCGTATCGCCGACTTGATGCTGACTTTGATAAACATAAAACCGATCACGCGCGATCCGCCCTGGCGCGATTGGCTGCCCCGCACCGTCGGTTATGCCATTTGCAGCGACATAATTGTAATTTTCCGCATTTTCCCAGCGCCGTTTTGCGTAATAAAAATAGGCCTTATTATGGAATTCGAGGGCGCGGTTGGGCTGCCATGTCATATGCAGGGTCGGCATGGCGCTGACGGCGTTCGCGACCGGGTTGCGAATATTATAATTCTTCCACAACATGCCGCGCGTAACGCCCAATCCATTGGCGCTATGCAGTAACCCCCCAACGCGTTGGCCCGTGACGGAGAGCGGCACAAGCGGCGCGCCATAATAAGTCGAGAGCTTATCCGGAAGGTAATCCACGCCCAGCCGCGCCCGGAATTTTTCCGAGGGTGCCCATAAAATCGAGGCGGTCAGGTCATTACTATGCGGCGTTGCGCCTTCCACATATCCATCCGACGATGTCCGGCTGAAATCGATGCGCGCCGCCAGGTTTTTTGCGATGGGCGTTGAAACGTCGATCCCGGCATTGACCGAATTGAAACTGCCATAGCCCGCTTCAAGATTGATTTTCCGCTTCGTCAGATCGGGCTTGCGCGTCACCATATCAATCGTGCCGCCTACCGAGCCCTGACCATAAAGCATGGAAGCCGGTCCCTGCATGACCTGCATGGAGTCGAGATTAAAGCTGTTGAACGGACGCGTCACCATCGTCGACGGACCGAGATAAATGCCGTCACGCAGAACGTTGATCTGATTGGATAGAAACCCGCGCACCACAAATTGGCTGGGGTTGCCCGGCGCACCGCCCCATGTCACGCCCGGGGCCGCCGCCGCGGCGTCAGTCGATTTCATATAGCCGCGCGACGCCATCAGATCATGACTGACGACGTCGATTGTCGCCGGATTATGTTGAAGACTCAGCCCGAGGCGACCCCCGATTTCCGATTGCCGGGCAAGCGCATCTGTCCGCGCTTTAACTTTAATATGCTCATGCCCCCCGCAAACCCATCCCGAATCCCCGTTTGACGGGGCGGCGGGGCAGGAAGCGTTGCCGCATGGTGCGCTGGCCGCCGATTTAACGTTTCCCTTCATCATCTCGGCGCGCGGTGCCGGACATTCTGACGGGGCGGCGGCACGGGCGACATCCTCGAAACCGCACATGGCCGCAACGCCGATCAGGCTGCGCAACAGAATTTGAGGGAAATCAGGGCCCGGTTTGATCCGGCATATTTTCGTGAAATTCATGTTTCTCGCCAGTGTTTGACGGTCAATATGCGGTCCCGCCCCTCGGACACGCACGTGCAGGAGAGCTAACGTTATACAGTTTCAAAACTTCAGCAAGAGAGGTTAAGGAAAAATTTCCCGGGCCTTTTATCTTTCAGCAGGATTGCCATTCGGATTGTTGCGATAAAGTCGCAGAAATTAATTTCGCCGCGCCGCATTTAACCGAAACCCGCAGAAAACCGTGCCTCATACGTCACAATGTTAATGGCAAAATGCAACGAGTGACTTTGTCAACTGTTTTCCCTGCGGTCATTCATCACCAGGAGCAAAAGTGTGCGCAATGCCATCCCGTTCGATCCCGGGCTTGAACACAAGTCAGATGATGAGGAAAAAATACAGGACGGCCTGTTATCCACCATCGTCAAGATTGAGAAACTTGTATTCAGAAAGCGCGCCCGTGCGGGTCGCGGCGTCCATGTCAAAAGCATTGGATTGCTGCGCGGCATCCTGACCGTCCATGATGATCTCCCGCGGGAACTGGCGCAAGGCCTGTTCACCAAACCGGGTTCCTACGAGGCGACGATAAGGCTTTCCACAATTCCTGGTGACCCGCTGCCTGACACCGTGTCGGTCCCGCGCGGATTTGCCGTCAAGATTGCGGGTGTAAAAGGCAAGCTTTTGCCTGAGGCAAAAAATCATCAGGTGCAGGATTTTCTCTTCGCGACGGGGCGCGCCTTCTCCGCCCCTTCGCCCAAAAAATTTCTTCATTCCCTCAGGCTGCTCGCCCTGACGACAGAGCGCATGTTATGGATGAAGACGACGATGTCACGCGTCTTCCGACCGATCCAGAAGGTCGCGACCCGGTTTGGCCACCCTGTCACCCCGCTTGACGTCCTGGGTGGCCACGTGCCGACTCACCCTTTGGGCGAGTGTTTTTTCACGCAGGCGCCGATCAGGTTCGGCCGTTATGTCGCGAAACTGGGTATATTCCCTGAGTCTGAAAACTTTCAGGCCCTCTCCAAAAAAATGCTGAACGTTGATTCCGACCCGGATGCGTTGAGAAACGCCGTCGCGGATGTTATGCGGCAGGAGGGCGGGAGCTGGACGCTGCGCGCGCAATTGCGTCGGGATGAGGAAATGAATCCCATTGAAGATGCGTCGGTCGTCTGGCCGGAGGAGAATAATCCCTATCTGATTGTGGCGACACTCACTGTGCCTCCTCAGGAAGGCTGGTCGGAGGAATTATCCCGCGCCATTGATGACGCACTCTCTTTCGCCCCCTGGCATGGGCTGATTGAACACCAGCCGCTCGGCGCTGTCATGCGGGCGAGACGGCGCGTCTATACGCGGGCCGCAGCATCCCGCAGCGCGATGAATCAACGGCGCGTCTATATCTTCCCACCTTGGATGACGGAGCCGAAAAAGCCCCGCAAGGCCGCCGCCAAGCCGAAGAAGGCCCCTGAAGCCACGTCAAAAACGGCCGAAAATCCGGTAAAGAAAGAAAACCCGGCCGTGAAAGTCGCCGCGAAGAAAAAAGCGGCGTCTGCAACCAGATCCCCGGTGAAAGCCGCGCCCAAAAAAGCTGTGAAAGCCCCGGCTAAAACAGCGAGTGCCCCAAAGAAGAGCACAGCGAGACCCGCCGCGAAAACATCGGTCAAGGCAACCGCCAAATCGTCATCCAAAGCGACCCGCAAAGCCCCGAAACCTGCGCCCCGACCGCGCAGTCCGGCAAAAGCGGCGCCTGCCAAAGCCGCCAAAGCACGGGCCAGACATGATTAGCGCGCTCGCCCCGCCCCGGCCTCCACCGGCCCGCCTTTTCCCCACTCTCGACTCCGTCGACGCACGCGCCGGCCATTAATGCGGTGGAGAAGACGAGATGAAAACACGCGACGGCGCGCGCGTTGCGCCGCTCGGTATGGGCACGTGGTCCCTCGGTGACTCCAGAGTGACTTATAAGGAGGAGATCACCTGCCTTCATGAGGGGCTGGATGCGGGTCTGACGATGATCGACACCGCCGAGATCTACGGCAATGGGCGGTCCGAAACGCTGATCGGTGACGTCATGGCGGAGAGGCGCCAGGATGCGTTTCTTGTTAGTAAAATCATGCCGAACCATGCGACGTTTGAAGGGACACAACGCCACTGCCGCGCCTCCCTTGAGCGCCTGAAGACGGATTACCTCGATCTCTATCTGCTTCACTGGCGCGGGCATATCCCGCTGCATGAAACAATCGAAGCGATGGAGAAACTCAAATCGGACGGGCTGATCCGCCATTGGGGCGTCTCAAATTTTGATGTCGAGGATATGGAAGAAGTCGTGGCGCTGACGCCGCATTGCGCCTGTAACCAGGTTCTTTACAACCTTCGAAATCGCGGGACGGAATTAGAGCTTCTGTCAAAGCTTGAGGCCCATCGCATCAAGGCGGTTGCCTGCTCCCCCCTTGGGCATGATGGCACGCTCCTGCAACATCCCACATGCCAGACCATCGCGCAGGATTACCGGACACTGGCGGGGCCGGCCACGACAGCGCAGATCGCCCTCGCCTGGGTTTTGCGGCAGGGAAATCTGGTGGCGATCCCGCGCACGTCTTCGCCGGAGCACATGCGGGAGAATGTCCTCGCCAGCGACATCCATCTCTCATCGGCATCATTGGCGGCGCTCGACGCGGTATTTGCACCGCCGAAACAGAAACGGTCTCTGGAGATGATCTGAAAGCCCCTCCCGTCATCGGGCCAAGTTGAATCCGGTGTTCATCTCATGCAGTAAGGTGGAACACGCTGGCTGAGCTCGAAAGGTATCAACGACGATCGTGACAAGTATCGCTGATATTCTGCGTGGTGCCCTCCTCCTCGTCACGCTTCTGGGTGTTGTCAGAACAAGTCACATGCCGACCCTCACGCGGCGTGGGCCGATCATCGTCTCGGCGTTACAGCTCTTCCTCACTCTTATTTACGTTCTGGTTACTGAAGCCGAACCTCAGACCCGAACGACAATCATGCCCGCAAGCTGGATGCTGCTCTGGATATTGTCGACCCTGGAGGAACGCGCGATCGCCGGGCGGCTCGGTCAGCTCGCCGGACTCGCGACGCTTTTCAGTCGGCACCCGGTGGAGATGGTCTTTTTCGCGGGCGCCACTTACCTTCTCACCGCGCCGACAGAAAAATTGCGGCGTTTCTCCCCGCGCACCTTTTGTGTGATTGGGGCGCTCCTCATCGCCTCTCATCCCCTGACAACGGCCCTGCCGACCGCTTTCAGCGTCAGCGCGGCTCTGGCCGCGCTGGTGGGTTTTGCGTCCGCGCCCGTCATGGGCTTCGCCCTGTGCGTCCACCTCCTGCCAGAAGCCCTCTCCGCGCCCTGGGTGTCTCTCATCTTCATCGCCGCCACCATTTTTCTGGCAACGGACCGACAAAGTAACGGCATCCGCACATGGCCCCTTCTCATGCTGGGACTGACGCTGATGGCCCGTCATGATCACCTTGACGGGGTCGCGATTAACGCGACGCGCGCTTTCCTGATGGCGATGATCATCCTGCCCGCCACGTCAACCCGACGCGCGCTGTCATCCTCTTTACTGACTCTACCCCTTCCCCCTTTGCCGATGTTTATCGCCGCTTCCTACGGTGCTCTGGCTTTCAGCCTTTATGCCATGACAATGCCAGCGGCCGCTTTGTTACTGGTTTTACCAATATTGATTTTCGGATTCACTTTGGCACACCTCTTCATTTTACCTCTGACGGCACCGCCAAGGCCAACCGGATCCGGGGAGGGAAATTTCTTTCCCCGCGCCATCTGTCTGACGGCCATTCTGATACCCGGCGCCTGTCTCGGACTTGTCGGGAACGCATTATCCGTCCCGGCCAGCCCGTTGGGTGACCACGCTTTCATGGCGCGCCTTTTCGGATTTGAATTCAGTGGGACGTTTATCTGGTGGACGCCGATCATATCGGGTTTCCTCTTTATGATCCTGCTGTTGCGTCAGATTATCCGCCATGTCCAGCTTAGTAGTGAGGATCGAATATTAGTTGAAAATGAGCGTTTTACAGGAGATTTCCGACCTAATTTCAGGATGAATGAAAATTTACTTCGATCTATTTTACAGTACCATAAATTTTTTCGTTCCATTGCAGTAGATTCAGGCTATTTTATAAATAAAAGGGTAGCACAAGGCGATTATCTGGTTAAAATCATCTTTTCTCTCGTCTTATTGGGGCTCATGGTCGTCGGCTTCCGGGGGGCATTTTCATGGCCGTAGGCGTTTGGATCACGGTCCAGATCGGTGCTCTGATTTGTGTCAGCTGGCTGAGCGCGCCATTTTTTTACGATATCTTCCGCGTCATGAGCCGGGTCCTTGCGGGCCGTCATCCTTTTGGTGATGAATGTCGATGGCATCAGATTGCCCGCAATTGGCGCCATCAGGGTCAAATCTCCCTTCCGCCTCTTCTCGCCATCCTCTCAAACAGTCTGGCCATCGCCATTCTGCCTTTCTTCACCCTTAAATATGCCTTTCCCGCGATTGGCGTGCCGATGACGGCGGGGCTGCTTTTATGTGCGGCCCTTCTTCCGACCTGGTATGTCGCGACGCAGCGCGGGCCAGGTGCGCCGCCCATCAAGCAGGCGGAGGCGCAATTTCTTTCATCTGTGCGCTTCGTCGTTATGATCCTGCCTCTGCTTGCCATCACGGGATTGATCATCGCGATCGGTTTCCCATTCCCAACTGATCCTGGTGATCATCTGAGCGCCCAGGCAGACGGCTTCTACTCCCCTCTTGCCGGAAGCGTTTTCTGCCTCGGCTGGGTGTTGATCATGTCCATGATCGACGGCCCCGTGCCGCCTGACACGCAGGACCTTCTGCTACATGCACAACCGGGCCGGGACCGCGCCATATTTAAATTCAGCCATGACCTTAATTGCTTCGGCTGGTGCCTCCTGGCGTCAAACCTGATTTACCCGTCAGCCTATAGCTTCTTACAAGGCAGATTTATGACAGCTATGTCCGCGCTCATCCTGCGACCTCTTGCAGGCGTTTGTGCGGTTATCGTGATCATGGCAATCTGGCGGATTTTGAATCATAAGCCCCGTTTATGGCCGCGCATTGCACTCATCTGTGTCGCGATGCTGACGATTTTATCGGGGAGGATGTTGCGATGATGCCGGTCTTCAGCCTCCTGATTGCCGCCACACTTCTCGGGATCGGTGGCGGGTATCATGTTCTGATCCTGAACGCCTTTTTCAGTGCCAGCCTTGCTGTCATTTTCAGGACAAGTCAGCTCGGCGTCATGACCGGCATTCTCATCCTCCTGCTCAATATCGTCACGGCGATTTTCCTGCGCGCTGCCGTGTATCAGGATGTTACGTCAGAAACTGAGGGGCGTGATGGGGTGCGGCGTTTCCTGGCGCGCGCCGGTGCTGTGGGCCTCGCCTTTCCCCTCGCCATGCAATGCCCGATTTTCACGCCGACGGGCGTCGCGCTGATGATAATGATCAGCGGCATCGCCAGCATCATCTTGAAGCAGCCAGCGGCCCAATTCATCGGGCTTTTCTGCGCAATGAACGGCCTGCTTCTTCTCTCCGCGCTGACGGCTCAAGCCACTTTCGTCTACGTGGCTTCCAGTGTCTGGTGCGGCCTTTTCATCATCGCGCGTCTTTCACTGCCGAAGGTCTCTTGGCCGCCTTTGGAAGGGGGTTACCGTGATTGACGCGCCGCTCCTCTTTATCGTAAAAGCCTGGCCGGTCTTTGCGGCGATCACTATGGTGCTTATCCCGCGTGGCAAACAACGTTCCTTCGGCCTGGCATTTGCCGCGATCGGCTTTGCGCTCGCCTTGATGAGCGCGATCTTTCTTCTTCCGGTTCCACCTGTCCCGCGCATTCTTTTTTGTGCCGCTTCATTCCTCCCGCTCCTGACTTTGCTCAATGACGCCGGTATGCGCCGGATGGCCCCGCTTTTTCTCATCAGCAGCGTCGCCAGCCTGACCTGTCTGGCCACGGACAGGCTCTCAAATGTCGTCGGCGTCACATTCATGGCTTTCGCGCTGATCATTGTCATGCTCCGCCATGCAGCACATGTGCGGCCTGTGCTGGGGTGGAGTCACATTTTGATCAGCGCCTGCATCACGTTGCTGACAGGCACCGCCCTCACCAGCATGACATGGCCGGAGACGCACCACCCGGCGCGTATCGATGAGGTCCTGATGGCTGCCGGGTTTACGGTGCTGCTTTCGGGGTTCAGACTTGCGCGCGAGACGTCCGCTGAGTCCGCATTGGTGACAATGCTGCGTTGTAGCATTGTCCTGACCGCCGTGTCAGGCCTGTTGAAAATTCATGAAATTATCGTGGTGCAGGAAGTGGTGATCGCCGTCAGCCTTATCGCCGCCGCGTGGTTATTTCTTCAGGGTTGCGCGACGATCAATCTTTGCGGATGCTTCGTCGCATTATCTGCCGTCATGCCCCATTCCGGCGCGCCGATGATTGTGTTCACTCTCGCACTCTGCCTCGCTGAAAACATCAATCCTTCCGCCCATGCGGATCGCTGGATGGAGTCCGTCCTGCCGCCTTCACCCTTACTCCCGGCGGTTCTTGCCCTCTTCTGGGCGATGAACACGATTTCAATCGCTTTCGGCGCCACGCTTCTGATCATTATTCTCGGCCAGTTTGTGATGCGGCGCCCGGCTTGGCCCTCCACCCTTGCGTGGCAGACGCACGTCAATCTCTGGCTGCTGCTCGCACTCGGTCTGACAAGCCCCGTTTTTATCGCGCATAACCTGTTTCTGAACGGGGTCGGGCCATGACGATGCCGAACTGGGGGAAGCGCGCATCTGAGCGGTCATTTCGACGACATCTGACGGAACAGCAATGGCGCGATCTGGCAGCGGCGCCTTCCGGAAATTTTATCGGCCTCTGGTGTGATGATGACAATGCCTATCACCTTTGCTGGGATCGACAATCACCCGTGCTTTACAGCACGCCGCTCATTGATCACCGCTATTTCGGCCTGTCCCACGCCACGCGCGCCGCCAGCCTGGCAGAACGTGTGGCGCTGGAACTCTGGGGCGCGATGCCGCTCGACGCGCTGAGTGATGAGCCTCTTCTGGACCATGAAAAGTGGCTGAGTGTCTGGCCGCTTTCCCGCCGCGCATTGCCAGCGGCCGCCCCCACCACGCAACGCACACGTGACCCCCTTTTTACCCCCACATCCCGGCCCGGCCTTCTCCGGAAATACCATTCCGGCCTGAGGGTTGGCAGGTCTCACCGGGGCCTGCAGAAGCGTCTGCTGGAAAAACCGATCACAGAGGCGCTCCAGATGGTCGGCAGACTGGCATCAGGTGAGACCGTCAGCGCACCGCTGGTGATGGCGCAGGCCCTGGAGGCCTGTCACGGGGTTGAGATTTCACCGCGTGACCGGGATGCTCGCCTGATCCTCGCGGAGGTGGAGCGTCTCCGCGTCCACTTTGAATCTATTATCACCGTGGCGCGCCTCACCGGGCAGGATCTTCTGGAAACACATGCGGCGCTGATTTTAAGAAAATGCGAACAAGCCTGTATGGAACATGCGGGTGGGCATCACTTGATGGGCTGCATCACGCTGGGCGGCATGTCACCGGCAATCGACGCGGCCGCATTGGCGGAGGCGATCATTTCCACCCTCCCGGCGCGCCTCCCCCTGCTCGCCAAACTCATTTCCCATGCGGAGACGGTGTTGACGCGCCGCGCCGCGATGCCGCGTCATCGCGCGGAGACCCATCTTCTGCGCGGCGTGAATGGGCGGGCCTCCGGTTATAAGGGGGACCTTCGTCTCATGCGACATGATCCTCGATTTGCGGTCATGCTGGATGCGCTGAATCTCAAAGGCGATGCTTATGCGCGGCTCTGGAACCGATATTACGAAATCAAGGAATCTCTCGCCTATCTGACCGCGATCCATCGTCACGACGCGCAAGAAATCGACATCACCCGGCCGGTCATTTATGACGCGCATGAAGCCGTCAGCTTTATTGAAGGCGCGCGCGGAGAGAGTTGGTGCTGGGTGAAATGCCAGGATGAACGCCTGACCCATTTTCACCTTCAGACGGGCAGTTTCAACACACTTCCCGTGCTTCTGGAGCTTTGCCTTGCCGGAGAGGATGAGCAATTCCTGGAAGCCTCATTCGCCTATTCCCCCGCGGGCGCGGAGCTCTGACACCGGTAAAATCGCCCGGCACTTCCGGTTTTCAGGTGCCGCACCATGTGGTGTGGACTTCTTCCTCCTTCGTCGGCGGCTGCTCTAAAACTGCGTTCCGCTGAAAAGGATGAGTCACAGCGTCAAGAAGCTGATGGAATGGCTGCAGATCACCACACTCCGCTGCCATGATCACTTTTTCAACCTGATGATTTCGCGGGATCACGGCGGGATTGCGCCGTGACATCATTTCCGCCGCTTTTCTGCCCCCACCTGGTTGAAGTGCCACACGCGCTGCCCATTTCTCAGCCCAATTTTGGAAAGCATGTGGATTGCGCAGGGACATCTCACCCCCGCAATTTGAGATCCGATCCGGCAAGGTGAGGAAAAACGACGTATAATCCATTGCTTCTTCCGTCAGAATCGCCAGACAGCCATCAATGATCGCCTCATCCTCCGCATCACATCCGGGCAGCCCCAGTTTTTGCGCCATAAGGCCGCGATAGCGACGCTGGAAGCGCGTCGGAAAATCGTCAATGATATCGCGGAATGGTTTGATAGCGGCATCATCCTCCGAAAACAGCAGCGTCTCAGCGAAACGCGCCAGGTTCCAGCGCGCGACATCCGCCTGACGGTTGAAAGCATAACGCCCCCTCACATCGATCCCGCTGAACACTTTGTCAGGCACGTAGCTGTCCAAAAAGGCGCACGGCCCGTAATCGATTGTCTCCCCCGCGATCGACATATTATCGGTGTTCATGACACCATGAATAAAGCCAAGGCTCATCCAATGCGCGATGAGATCCGCATGCGCATCCGCGACCGCGTCGAATAAGGGGACGCGCAACGCGTCAATGTCAGGCTCTGCATCATTGGCGGCGATGACCCGATCGGCATAAAGGTTTTTTGCGGCAAAAAGCACCACGGCCCGGAGGGCGGGCACATCGCCGCGGCACGCCGCAAATTGAAAGGACCCCACCCGTAAAAAAGAGCGGCTTACCCGCGTCAGAATGGCGCCCGGCAAGGCGCGGTCCCGCAGAACGTCTTCCCCTGTCGCGACCGCGACCAGGGCGCGCGTCGTGCTGACGCCCATGGCGTGCATGGCTTCGCTGAGGAGATATTCACGCAAAACCGGCCCGATTGCGGCGCGCCCATCGCCATTGCGGGAAAAAACCGTCCGGCCCGCGCCTTTCAATTGCACGTCGAAGGGCGTTCCCTCACGGTCCTGAACCGTGCCGAGAAGCATGGCGCGCCCATCACCCAGACTGGGCACAAACTGCCCGAATTGATGCCCGGCATAGGCTTGTGCAACGGGTATAACGTCCGCCGGCATATGGCACCCTGCGAGCATCGCCACACCTTCCGGCGCGGCGAGCCACGTCGCATCAAATCCCAACCGCGCCGCCAGCGCCTCGTTGAGGGAAAGGAGGGTTGGACTTGAGACGGGGGACAGCGTGACGTTTGACCATAGTGATTCAGGCCATTTGCGATAGGATGGCGTCAGCATTTTCCCCCCGTTAAATAGGATATCTCAGCCCGATATCGCGCCTCTCCAGCGTGAGATATGATGAGTTTCCTGCAACTTCAATGGTTTACTTCCGCGTTCTGAATTGCGATAAAGACTCATGTAATTCCGCCATATTGCAGGCTCCAGGCCGCCCCGAGCGCAAACTGAACCTTTATTTTTGAGACGTCATTCGGCAAAAGACAATCATGTCAGCGCATTCAATTCTTTATCGGCGCATTTTCAGCAATGTCAGTTTTCTGACAATTGGGCGCGTGGCCAACGCAATATGCAGTTTCGCCTATATTTCTCTGGCGATCCGTGCATTGGGACTGCGCGATTTCGGCATCCTTATCCTGATTCATTCGCTTGCAACGACGGCTTCTACCATCACGCGGTTGCAATCATGGCAAACGATGATCCATTTTGGCGATGCGCCCTTTAAGTCGGGCGATAAGGGATTGCTGAAACAGGTCATCGGGTTCTGTGTCCGGCTCGATCTCCTCTCCGCTCTGGCGGCCGTTCTCTTCGGGTTGGTCAGTGTCATTTTCTACAGCTTCACATCAGGCTGGACATCGCAGGAGCGGTTGCTCGCGTTCGCCTATCTGATTGTCTGCCCTTTCAAATATACGGGCTGGGCGCAGGGCGTCCTGCGTCTGACAGGGCGATTCGCTCTTGTGCCCGTAACCGATTCGGCGACGGCATTGTTCCGCACATTCGGCGCGGCGATCGGTTTCTTCGCGCATATGTCGCTGCCTTTTTTCGTCGCCGTCTGGGGCGGGACGGTTCTGCTGGATTACGCGCTCTTCATATTTTTCGCGATCCGCACTTTGCGCAAGGACGCGCATATACGCCTTGACTGGCAGAGCACCCTGCTAGGCTGGAAGTGGCGGCTTAAGGGCATGTGGGCCTTCACGCGCTCAACCAGCCTGAATCAGACGCTCAGCCTCGTTGCCGGTAATGTCAGCACCTTGATTGTCGGGAACCTCCTCGGCCCGGCGGAAGCCGCGATCTTCCGCATCTGCCGCCAGATCGCCGATGGGATTGTTACCCCGGCCCAACTCCTCTCACCCGTCCTCTACCCGGAGCTGACGCGTCTGCGCGCGGAAAGAAACTGGAAGGGCCTGGCCCGCGTCACCTGGAAGATTTTCGCCATTCTCTGCGCGGTTTCTGTCGCGTTGCTGATTGTTTCCGCCCTGGCGGGGGGGAAGATCTTCGCTCTGATGCTGCATCTGCACGTCAAGGGAAGCACCCATTATATATCGATCATGCTCGTGGCAGCGGCGTTCAGCCTGTTGATCGTACCGCTGGAACCGATGCTGATTGTCATGGGGCATGTGTCGCGCCTGGTGCGTGCGCGCTCCATCCTGCTTCTCCTCTACTTCCCGATGTTGGTGGTGCTGACGCGCAGATTTTCGCTTACGGGCGCATGTTATACGGCGGCCATCTGCAATTTCGCCGTGTTCATTTATTGGGTCTGGAGTGCGCGGCGATGTACGCGGCGGGCCATCAAGGGCCGAACGCACGCCCAGCCGACGCCCTCGTAGTTCAGACGTCCTGGCGTCGTTGCGCCGCGCGGTTGCGAAGGGCGCGTCGGGCTTCGATCATGAGCAGATTGGGGGAGAGGGTGCGTTTTTTCACGTCGAAAAAAGTCAAATCGCCGCAGGCGGAGAGCGTGTGGAGCCCTTCAAGATAAGGCTTGAAACCGGGGGCCGGGTTAAGGCGCGGCCCGCAGGAGATTTTGACCGAGGCGGGGCTTAAACTGTCAAGCCATAAAGGCCGGATGCCACGCCCGTAACCCCCCACACAATCCTGAACCGGCAGCATCACCTTCCCATCAATTTCAACCGCCATACCGCCCGGTCGGGCGCTGGCATGATCAACCCGGATCGGGTTGCCGGCATGTCGCGTCCAATGCCCTGTCAAGCGATTCGCATAAGCGCAATGCAGCGCATTGACCCCGCTTTTAACCGCGTGGAGCGGCGTGTAGAACAGCCACCACATGCCGTGGAAATTCAAAATCGTTGCGTCAATGGCAACGTCTTCCCCGAGCGCAATATCGCATGTCGCCTCCCATTCATCCGGGAAGGTTTTGGCGCGGTAAAGCGTCAGTTTTCCGGATTGGAAGGCCTCCGGCAGCATCCAGATCTCACCCTCGGACGCAAAGACCTGCGGGTAGGATAAATGCCAGGGCTTTTCGAGGACAATGCGCGACTCGATGACGCGCCCCTTCGCATCAAGTGCTGCCCACTCAATGCGTCCATGGCGGTCCCGATAATCGAACACCTCACTGAAAAGATGCAGATTATCCCCCAGCCGCAAGCCAAACGGATCGGCCCGGAACTGGTAGGAACGGGGCATATCGGGAAGCCAGGTCACGTCGAAACCGGAGAAACCGCCCATCGTCACGATGTCATCGACCGGCGCGAAGCAGAGTCCGGTGCGCCAAATATCTTTTTTGATCGCCATGTTTTATCCGGTCCCTTCATGACTTGGCGATGGCCCACCCCGACGCGGTTAGCGGCGCGTCCGGGGTCAGGTCGAGGCAGATCGGCCGATAAGGCCGCAACGCCTCATTCTGGATCGATATGATAAACGCAATGGGCGACATTTTGCTGCACGCGCGCCGAAATCAAGATCTGGGAGGCATCCGCCCCCGCTGCACGCATCACCGTCAATAAGGATCGCAATGTTGTGTCACTGGCTTGACGTAACTGGTCAGCCTGCCCCTTCAGATCTGCCGGTGCCGGACAGGTGGCCTGCACCACGAAGAGGAGCTGAGCTTTGCGCGCCAAGGCAAATTTGACGGATTTTGTAACGACCGGCGCCCAGTCATCCTCCGGCGTATCATCGGAAAATTTGATGAAGGGTGCTGGTGCGGGCTGGGTAATGACGGGCTTGCGCGGCGGCTCTGGGCGGCGACCCGTATGGGAGTCAAACCATCGTTGCCCGGGAGGCGCGCAACTGCTCAGGAGTAGGAGCAACCCGCAAGTGACTGGCGCGGCGCGCATGATATATGCGACGCAGGATGACGCATCGACCGGCCAATTCCGCCACGGGGCAAGATTTTTCTCCATCATGAGAAATGTGCGGTGATTTCCGGAGATCGGCAAGCAGAAACCTGCAGACTGAACGGTTTTTTCACAATTTGATGCTTTTCAACGGCCCCGCCTCTTAACACAGCGTGGGAAAATGTTAGGTTAGGGCGGCAAAACAGAGTTTGTGAGGCTGGAGGTTATCATGGCGACAAAGATCGCTATTAATGGTTTTGGACGTATCGGACGGCTTGTTCTTCGCAGTATCATTGAAAGTGGCCGCACCGATGTCGTCCCCGTTGCGATCAATGATCTCGGCAGTGTGGCGGAAAATGCCCATCTGCTCGCCTATGACAGCGTCCATGGACGGCTCCCCGCTGATGTGAGGGCGGAGGGCGACAAGCTGATCATCTCCGCGAATGGTCGGCAGTGGGACCCTATCCATGTGTCGGCTGAGCGTGACCCGTCAGCCGTGCCTTTTAAAGGCGTGGATGTGGCGATGGAGTGCACCGGGCTTTTCACCTCCAAGGAAAAAGCTTCAGCCCTTTTGAAGGCCGGTGCGCGGAAGGTCATTATTTCCGCCCCCGGGACGGATGTTGACGCGACGATCGTCTACGGCGTCAATAATGCCATGCTCACACCCGATATGACGGTGATTTCCAACGCTTCCTGCACGACAAACTGCCTCGCGCCGGTCGCAAAAATTCTGGATGAGACGATTGGCATCACGTGTGGTTACATGGTGACCATTCACTCCTTTACGGGTGATCAACGCACGGTCGACACGCATCATCGTGACCCGCGTCGCGCGCGTGCGGCCTCACTGAACATGATCCCCACATCGACCGGTGCCGCAAAGGCGATCGGCCTCGTCCTGCCCCATCTGAAGGGACGGCTGGATGGCACGTCAATCCGTGTGCCCACGCCGAACGTTTCAGTCGTATCACTGGACATCGTGCCGACACGCACGCCAGCTTCGGTGCAGGAAATCAATGACGCGATGCGTCAGGCGGCAGAGGGGCCTCTCAAAGGCATTCTGGCTTATAATGAGGCGCCGCTTGTCAGTGGTGACTTCAACCACAGCCCGGCCTCTTCAACCTTCGATGCAACGCAGACATCGCTGGTGGATGGCGGCAAGATGGTGCGCGTCTGCGCATGGTATGACAATGAGTGGGGCTTCTCGAACCGCATGTCGGACACAGCCGCACTTTTCGCGAGCCTGTAAGGGAAGGTAAAGCAATGGGCACGTTACGCACGCTGAATCATCTTTCACCGGAGGGCAAGCGCGTGCTTCTGCGCGCTGACCTCAACGTGCCCGTTCGCGACGGTCAAGTCACGGACACGACGCGCATTGACCGTCTTCTGCCCACGATTGACGAATTGGCCCGTAAAGGGGCGCGCGTCATCGTGCTGAGCCATTTTGATCGGCCCAAAGGCAAGGTTGTGCCGCATATGTCTCTCGGGCCGATTGCGGAGATCATCTCTGCCCGGCTGAAGCGCGACGTGCATTTCGTGCCCAACTGTATCGGCCCGGAAGTGGAGCAGGCTGTGGCCCGGTTAGAGGATACGGAAGTCCTTCTGCTGGAAAATACCCGCTTCCATGAAGGGGAAGAGGCGAACGACCCGGAATTTTCAGCCATGCTGGCGAAGCTTGGCGATGTTTACGTCAATGACGCCTTCTCAGCCGCGCATCGCGCCCATGCCTCAACCGAGGGTGTCGCGCGCCATCTGCCCTCCTTCGCAGGTCGCCTGATGGAGGCGGAGCTCAGCGCACTCTCCACCGCGCTCGAAAATCCGGACCGACCTGTTGGCGCTCTGATCGGCGGGGCGAAAATCTCCACGAAGCTCGATCTGATCGGCAACCTGCTTGAGAAGGTTGATGTGCTGTTTATTGGCGGGGCGATGGCCAACACATTCCTCGCCGCGCAGGGTGTCGCCATCGGGAAATCACTCCAGGAAGCCGACATGCATGAAACGGCGCGCGATATCCTGGCCAAGGCGCGGGAAAATAACTGCGAGGTTGTTCTTCCTGTCGATGTCGTCATTGCGGACAAATTTGAAAGGAATGCGCCTTCCCGCGTTTGTAAGACCGGTGACATCCCGGACGATAAAATGGTGCTCGATGCAGGGCCCGAGACCATCTCCCTCATTACGTCCAAATTGAGGGATCTGAAGACGCTTGTCTGGAATGGCCCTCTCGGCGCGTTTGAGATCGCGCCTTTCGACAAGGCAACGGTCGCTGTCGCGCAGGAAGCCGCCGCACTGACAAAATCGGGTAAGTTGAAAACGATTGCCGGGGGCGGTGATACGGTCTCAGCGCTCCGCCATGCCGGGGTCGTGCATGATATGACGTATGTTTCAACGGCAGGCGGCGCTTTTCTGGAGTGGCTTGAAGGCAAGCTCCTCCCCGGAATTACGATTTTAACGGACGCCGCCCAGAACGTCATTCCACTCTAGGCGCAGGATTGGCGAAAATGGGGTCACCATTTCATTTTCGCCGAAGCATTTCGACTTGGATTGACATCGCGTCTCCGGCTCTCCGCCGCCGGAATAGCGGCGCCCCGATCAAATATAATGTTCGGAAAGGGGTGCGAAGCCGTTAAAACCCTGAGACGAATAGGTCGAAACATAAGCGCCAGCGGCGAGAAGCGCTACACGGTCGCCTTCTTTCAAATCTGACGGCAGGGACACTTTATTTTTCCGATAAAGTATATCCACCCCATCACACGTCGGTCCGGCAAGGACAAAAGGGCGTTGCGGCGCCTGCTGCCGGAGGGACACGATGTCGTAGCGGATGGCCTCATCCTCCGTTTCCGCCAGACCACCGAAGCGGCCGATATCGAGATAGAGCCAGTCCCCCTCCTGCCCCGGAAGCTCCCGCCGCGCATTCAGCACGACTTCACTGCACACGATCCCGGCTTCAGCGACGAGGTAACGACCCGGCTCCGACATGATGAAGGGCCGCGCCGCGCCGAACGCTGTCGTTAAAGCCGCATCAATCTCTGAGGCGAAACGCTCAATTTCCGGCACCGGGGCGCGATATTGAACGGGGAAACCGCCGCCAATATTCAGCATGGTCAGTTTGATGCCATGCGCCGCGACATCTTGAAAAATACGCGCGGCCTGGTGGATCGCGTCAATATAGGCAGCGGGGGAGCCCTGCTGACTTCCAACATGAAACGACACGCCATAGGGGATGAGTCCCAGATCCGAGGCTTTGCGCAACAGAGAAGCACAGGTCGATGCAGAGGCCCCGAATTTCTGTGAAAGGGGCCAATCCGCGCCCTCATTATCAACCCCGAGACGCGTGTAGATTTTCGCCCCCGGTGCATGTTGCGCGATTTTCTGAAGTTCCTCCTCACTATCGCAAACGAACAGCCTAACACCGAGGGACGCGGCCTCTGCGATAGATGCGGATTTTTTGATCGGGTTACCGTAGGAAATATCCGATGGCGCACATCCAGCCGCCAGGCATTGGCGCACTTCCTCAATCGAGGCCGCGTCAAAACCCGCTTTGGCGCGCACCAGTGTTTTCAGGATTGGCGCGGCAGGGTTGGCTTTGACCGCGTAAAAAACTTTCGCCCACGGCATCGCTTTAACCATCCGCCGATATTGCTTGGCGACACGGTCGAGGTCGACGGCGAGATAAGGTGTTGGCAAGGCACCTTCCGAGAAAAACATTTTCAATTTGGGGGTCATGACCGGCCCTCCTCAAAATAAAAAAGCAGTATCGGATCAATGAAGCACCCTCACCGCGCGCGCAGCGTCACGTTTGACGCTTCGGGAACAATCCTCAACGCGGCGATGAGGGTAAATTTCACCGTTGGGGAAGGCAGCGACCAATATAGGGTGGCAGGGCGAAAGCGGCATGCTGCACATCGGGTGACCAGTAAAATGAATCACCGTTCAATCCGGCAGCCTGCGCGCGCGCGGCGATCTCCGACGTGGCAGGCAAAGTCAGATGGGCGTCCTTGCTGGCAAAACCCAACGCCATGAAGCCCCCGACATAAGTTGGCATGGACACAACATAGGCCGAGACATGCGGGAAGAATTGCCGACGGCGGCGGCTTGTCACCTCCAACTCCTCACTCTGCATAAAGGGCACGCCGCACTGATTGACGATGATGCCGCGGGGCGACAAAATGCGCGCACATTCCTGATAAAATGCGTCCGTGAAAAGCACCTCTCCGACGCCGATCGGGTCTGTCGAATCCACAATAATCACGTCGAAAGACGCATCTTCAGCTTTGGCGACATAGGCAATGCCGTCGCCGACAATGACGTCCGCGCGCGGATCGTCCCAGGACGCGCCCCCGATTTGTGGCATAAATTGTTTGGAGAGGTCGATAACGTCCGCATCAATCTCAACCATGACCGCTTTTTCAACAGTGCGATGCATGAGGACGTGACGCAGCACGCCCCCGTCTCCCGCGCCGATAATCAGCACGCGCTTTGCCGCACCATGGGTCAGAAGCGGCACGTGGGTGATCATTTCATGATACGGAAACTCGTCTTTTTCCGTGACCTGCACGACACCATCAAGCAGCAGGACGCGCCCATGATAAGCCGTCTCGAACAATTTAATGTCTTGAAACGCGCTTTTCTTTTCGATGAGCATTTTCTCGATTTTAAAGCTCTGACACCATGTGGGGTAGAGTGACTCGTGGATCCAGTTTTCAGTCATGGCTTACCCTTAACCCTTGCGACGCAAGGATATGCGCGCCGGCAGTCATACCGGCGCTTATTTCAAAATAAAGACGTGAAGAAATTCAGGCAGTCAGACGCCTGATTGAATGCGGCCCCGCCTCAAAAATGAGTCATTGATCCGATCCGCCTTAAAGCAGGATTGCATCACGGGAAGCGTCTTGAGCGGGTCACAGGCCCCGCACATAAACACATCCACCGCTGCAAAACTTCGCTCCGGCCATGTATGGATCGAGATATGACTCTCAGCCAGGACAAGCACGCCCGACACCCCGCCATTCGGCGTAAAATGGTGAAAATGGCCGTGCAGGATGGTGGCGCCTGCGGCTTCTGCCGCATCGCGAAGAGATTTTTCTATGAGCTCCGGATCATCAAGATTTTTGGCACCCCAAAAATCCACGAGAAGATGGTGCCCGGCAAATTGCTCACCATCTCTTTCAATAAAATAATCTTTCTGGACGATGCCAGATTCTGTCGATGTCAGCGCTTTTTGGTTATCTCTCGGAAAGTCCGATACCATCCCCATTTGAGCAAGTGCGTTCATCACGTACCCCCAAACCAGTAGACGGCTGCGTTGGGCAAATCGCCCCCGCTTGTGCCAAGAAGCCGCCCCTTAGCGCCTTCGCTCTTAACAAACAAGTTTTTTATTTAATTGTTGCCGGATTTTCTCAATAAAAACTGATTTTTATCGTTACCCTGGCCCGCTCAGCCCGGCGCATCAATCAGCGTCATCTTTGATCTGACCCGCGACCAGACCCTCCGCAAATTGCAGCGCTGAGAAAGGTTGGAGGTCATCAGCCTGCTCACCCACACCGACAAAATGCACCGGCAGGCCGAAATTTTCAGCAAGCGCAATCACGACACCCCCACGAGCGGAGCCATCCAGCTTCGTGACGACAAGGCCGGACACGTTGACAAGCTCCTTGAAGACCCTCACCTGCTCCAGCGCGTTCTGACCTGTCGTCGCATCCAGCACGAGCAGGACGGAATGCGGTGCCGTTTCATCGATTTTGCGCATGACGCGGATGATTTTCGTCAGCTCATCCATCAGCGCGCCTTTATTATGGAGGCGCCCCGCTGTATCGATAAAAACGAGGTCACACCCATCTTCCCGCGCCTTCTGAATCCCGTCAAAAGCCAGGCCGGCCGCATCCCCGCCCTGCTTCCCGGAGATCACCCGCGCCCCGACACGCTGCCCCCAGATCTCCAATTGTTCCGTCGCCGCGGCGCGGAATGTATCGCCCGCCACAAGCATGGAAGTCAGGTTTCTCTGCGCGAACCATTGGGCCATTTTGCCGATTGTGGTCGTCTTGCCCACGCCATTCACCCCGACGACGAGGACGACATGCGGCTTATGCGCCACGTCCGGCGTGAAGGGCGTGGCAACGGGTGCCAGCACGCGCGCGATCTCCTGCGACAGAACGCGGTGAATTTCCTCAGTCGAAACGTCTTTACCGAAGCGCGTCCGACGAAAATCCTGTATCACGCGCGCCGCGACAGCGGGGCCGAGATCCGCGCCGATCAGCGCATCTTCAAGCGCGTTTAAAGCAGCATCGTCCAACGTCCGATGTGTCAGCGCCGCGTTGATTTTCTGGGAGGAGCGGTTAAGGCCCTGTTTGAGGCGGGAGAAGAAACTAGCCATGTGCCCCGATCTCCGCCACGATAGCCTCCTTGTCAAGGGCGACAAGCCGCACGGTGATGATCTCCCCGCGCTGCGCCAGGTGAGAGGCGATTTTGACGGGCGCAAAATGCGGGGAGCGGCCCATCCCGTCTTTCTCCATCAGGATTTCTGTTTCCTGCCCGATCAGGCGTGACCAGTAAGCGCGCCGGTTAGCCGCACCGCATTCACGCAATCGGGCGGCGCGCGCAGTGCGTTGCGGGTGCGGCACAGGCGGCATACGCGCGGCGGGCGTGCCCGGGCGTTCACTGTAAGGAAAGGCGTGAATATAAGCGATCTCACACGCCGCGACAAAATCGTAAGTTTCCTGCGCCTGCGCCGCCGTTTCCGTCGGGAAGCCTGCAATCAGGTCTGCGCCGAAAGCCATGTCCGGCCGCAAGTCCCGCGCGCGTTTGACGAGGTGAAGGGCGTCTTCCCGGCTGTGACGGCGCTTCATGCGCTTTAAGACGAGGTTGCTGGCGGCCTGGAGGGACAAATGCAGATGCGGCAGCAGGCGCGGCTCTTCCGCGATCAGCGTCCATAGATCATCATCGAAGGCAGCCGGGTCAACAGATGACAGGCGCAGGCGCCGAAGCTCCGGCACCTCACGCAGGATGGCGCGACACAGCGTGCCGAGAGCGGGGCGACCCAGAAGATCGACACCCCAGGACGCGATATCCACACCCGTCACAACGAGTTCCTGATGACCCGCGGCGATGAGGGATCGGGCTTTCGCAATCACCTCCGCCACCGGGAAGGAGCGTGACGCCCCGCGCCCATACGGAATGATACAGAATGTGCATTGATGGTCACAACCTTGCTGAACCTGCAGAAAGGCGCGGATATGTTGCCCGGGCACCTCGGCCGGGCCGGTTTTGACAGGGGCTGAAGCCCATTGAGCCGCCTGCAATTTATCGCGGTTCGGGACGATGCGCGTCACACCAGGGAGTGCACGATAAGCGTCCGGCGCGATTTCCGACGCGCATCCGGTGACGATAATATCGGCATCGGGGTGGGCACGGTGTATTTTGCGGATGGCCTGCCGCGCCTGTCTCTCCGCGCTTGTCGTCACCGCGCAGCTATTGACGACGATCATTTTGCCCTGGCCGGCACCGAGCCTGGCCATCTCCTCACTCTCATGCAGGTTAAGTCGACAGCCAAATGTGATGATCTGTGAAGGATCAGTACCGCCTGTCGGCGCCATTGCGTCAGACAAGGGGAAATTCCCCTTCAAAAACATAAGAGGCGGGACCGGTCATCAAAACGTGATCATCATCCCGATAGGTAATGTCGAGCGTCCCGCCATCCAATATGACGCGGCATGATCGGTCAATCAGCCCACGCCGGACACCATTCACGACCGCCGCACACGCGCCGGAACCACAGGCCAGGGTCAACCCCGCGCCCCGCTCCCAGACACGGAGGCGCATTTTGTCGCGGGCTTCGATTTCGGCAAATCCAATATTGGCGCGTTGCGGAAAAATGGGGTCACATTCAAAAACGGGGCCAGATGTCGCGGCCGCCGCCACCCCGTCAAAAAATGTCGCGTGCGGGTTGCCCATGGAACATGCGGCTGGCGCGCCCTCGATCGGCAATGACGTCGTGTCACAGGCGTGCGCCAGCGGGATCTCCGCCCAATCGAGGCGGGGTGGCCCCATATCGACCGTGATCTGTCCGGCATCATTCATGTCACAGGGGAGAAGACCGGCCGCCGTCTCCAGCACGGCCTTCCCTCCTGAAAGCGCGGCGACACATCGTGACGCATTGCCACAGGCCCCGGCCTCCGACCCATCCGGGTTGAAAAACCGGACGCGAATCGTGGCCTCTGCGCGCGACGCCGCATCCAGCAGAACAAGTTGGTCGCAACCGATTCCGAAGTGGCGGTCACATAATTGCGTGACAAGTTTTGTTGAGAGATGCAGAGGCTGATGACGCGTGTCAATTATGATAAAATCGTTACCGAGCCCGTGCATTTTGTGAAACCGAATGCCCATTTGTGACCTTATACCGGTTTTGAAAAGCGGTTGCATCTGATTTGAGCGCCGCTGAAGTCCCGATAATCTGCTTCGGGATCAATCAGGAACAGGATAATGCCCAAACGTCAACGAGCCGAGACCACGCCGGACAGTGGTGTCCCATTGGTATGGTCGGGACTCGGCTATAAAACGGAAGCCCTCATCAAGCTGGTGCGCATTGCGCCGCCGGGCACGCGTGTCGTCGTCGATGCCAATCGTCTGAACTGGATGCGCCGATTCGCCCGGCACCTGACGCTTTATGTCCAGAATGGTGACGAAATTGAGGAAATCTCACGCCATGGCGCGCGCAAGCCCGGCCAGGTTCTGCAGACTCATTGCCTCCCGTCCCAGATCCGTGCGGATGGGATGCCTGTCGCGGTCGCGCTTGACATCATCATGAATCCGGACCCCGCCGCCGCATGGCAGGAAGTTGATTATCTGGTGGCCGAGGGGCTGTCATCCCAGATCGCCGCAACCGCACTTGTCGGCACGCCGATCGATATTGCTGAACGTATTTTTGATTATGTCACAGCAGGCGTGCGCACGGTCATTCTCATGCCGCCGGTGGATCGCGCGCCTTTTTATGCTGTCAGCGCGCATCTTGAGCCTTTATTGAAGGAAGGCCGCCGCCGCGCGGAGCGCAACCCGATGGCCCCTGTGCAGGAAGACACCATCGCCTGGAATGACGCCGCGCTCTGACGCTTTAAGCCGCCTGCATTGACCCGGCCCGTATTCTGAATAAAACGGGCATCGCGTCATGAGGGTGTAAGCGATGTCAGAAGATTCAAGCGGTTTCAATGAAAAAGCCTTCCAACGTGTCGATGATCGCGATGATGCGACCTATTTCGAGACGTGCGACAAGGATTTTTCGATGGATCAGGGGGGACGCCTGGCCGTCGCCGCTTTATATCGCGCAACCCTCTCACCTGAGGCGGAAATTCTCGACCTCATGGCCGGGCCGCAGACAGCCCTGCCGGATGACATCGCCTTCCCCTATGTAACGGGGCTGGATGTGAGCGAAAACCTCATGCAAGGCAATGCGCGCTTAGCGTCTCGCGTCGTCTTTGACCTGAATGACGCGGCCCCGCTCCCCTTCCCGGACGCGCATTTTGACGCCGTCCTTCTTTGCGATGGGCTGCCTTATTTGACGCACCCTCAACATGTCATCTCGCAGGCTGAGCGTGTGCTGCGCCCGGGTGGGGCGCTTGTCGTGACCTTCTCGGATCGGTTCTATTCACGCAAGGCCTTCGCCTTGTGGCAGGCGCTGGAGGCGGAGGACCGCGTCCGCCTCGTCACGATTTTCATGACGCGCGCCAGCCTGACGGATCTGGATACAGGCGATGTAACCCCGCCGGAAGACCTTAATGCATGGCAGGATACGGTGCACGCCGTCATCGGGCGCAAGCAGCGCGAAGGCTGAAAGTCGGTCCAGGACATTAAAATGACCATCCGCACGCGCGCTATCCTGGAAACGCGCGCGCGTTTCTCTCGTTTATTGCTGGCTTTTGAACGACAAACTCTTTATGGACCTGAAAAATATTTCGTCATCCATGCATGACATCAGGCGCTTGGCCGCCACTTCCGTATAAAGTGAACCAGATTTAAATGTCATTCCCCGATACTGCTGCCCCCCTTAACCGCGCCCTGTCCGCCCGAGGCTACACGACCCCCACGGCCGTGCAGGAAGCTGTGCTTAAGTCGGAACTCGCCGATCGGGATCTGCTTGTTTCTGCCCAGACAGGTTCCGGCAAGACGGTGGCTTTCGGGCTGGCCATCGCGCCGACATTGCTGCCCGGTGACGCGCAGCGCCTGCCGCCGGCGCAGGCCCCTCTGGCGCTGGTCATCGCACCGACGCGTGAGCTGGCCATGCAGGTGCAGAATGAGTTGCAATGGCTTTACGCGGAGACGGGTGCACGCATCACCAGCACCATCGGCGGCACAGATGCACGGCGGGAAGCCCAGTCATTGCGTCAGGGCGCACATATTGTCGTCGGCACGCCCGGGCGCTTATGTGACCATCTGTCACGCGGCAATCTTGACCTCACCCAGCTGCGCGCGGTTGTTCTTGATGAAGCGGATGAGATGCTTGATCTGGGTTTCCGGGAGGAGTTGGAACAGCTTCTGGACGCAACCCCCGACCAGAAGCGCACGCTGCTCTTCTCCGCGACCATCGCGCGGGAAATCGCCTCCCTTGCGCGGCGCTATCAGAATAATGCGGAGCGTATCGATACGGTCTCCGCGCGCAAGCAACATGCGGACATTACTTATCGCTGCATTCTGACCGCGCCGAATGATATTGAGCGCTCCGTCATTAATATCCTCCGCTTTTATGAGAGCCCTTCAGCGCTGCTCTTCTGCCATACACGTGCGATGGTGGCGCAGGTACAGGCCGCATTAACGGAGAAAGGTTTTGCCTCCGTCGCCATATCCGGCGAGATGGGTCAGAATGAGCGCAGCCGCGCGATGGAAGCCCTGCGCTCCGGCGTGGCACGTGTCTGCGTCGCGACCGATGTCGCCGCGCGCGGCATTGACGTCCCTGCTTTGAGCCTCGTCATTAATGCGAGCATCCCGTCAGAGCCCGCGACCCTCCTGCACCGGTCCGGCCGCACAGGGCGCGCGGGGCGAAAGGGCACAAGCGTCATTCTGGTGCCGCATAATCAGCGCCGCCGGGCTGAGCGTCTTTTGACGATGGCTAAGATCACCGATGCAAGCTGGGAGGCCGTGCCCACAGCGGATGCCATCAAAGCCGAAGATACGCGTCGCCTGCTGGAGCATGAGACGCTGTTTGCGCCATCGCGCCCGGATGAGGATGCATTGGCGACCACGCTCGCGAATACCCATGACGCCCACGCCCTGGCCGTCGCGCTCAGCCGCCTTTATCGGGAGCGCCTGCCGAAATCCGAGAATATCCGCCCCGTCAGCGTCCCGCCCCCCGGTAATCGGGAGAGAGCACCGCGGGAAATGCACCCAAGGGATCGCCATCTTGAGGGTGGGAGCTGGTTCCGCCTCGCTGTCGGGCGTGAGGAGCGGGCCGACCCGAAATGGCTGATTCCGCTTATCTGTCGTGTCGGCGGAGTGACGAAAAAAGATATTGGCGCCATTCGCATCAACCCTGATCACACGGTTTTTGAGATTGCCTCAGACGCGGCCGAGCGTTTCAGCGCGTGTATCGAAGGGCTGGATTCTGACGAAGTCGCCATCACGCCGGGTGAAGCCCCTTCGCCCTCGATTGGCAATTTCCGGCGTCATGGCGGTGGCAGAAAGCCGTCAGCCCGACCGGAAGGCAAACGGCGCGATGATGCAGGTGGGTTCCGCAAAAAAAGCGACGCCGCTTTTGCGGGGAAAAAACCTTACGGGAAGTCATCAGGCAAGCCGCGTCAGGCAAAGGCCAATCCTGGCGGCAAAAGCTCGACGCGTCGGCGTTACTGACGCGTCCTGCGGGGCGCGCCACGCCTTTCCTCTATTCTGAATCGAGACGTCTCCAAGAAACTTGTCTGCAAGGTGAGGAGGTGCGCCCGCGACATTGTTGCGGGGACAGCGCCAAGCGCTTTACCCCCCCCGAGCGGTTTCAATTAATTATAGTTTAATAAAACGCAGTATTTGAGAAAGTCTTGCAATTGCATAATGGCGTAAGATAAGAGAAATACCAGTGTAATCGCGTCTTTAAAAATAATAACCATTCTCAATAACGCGTTTATTATCGTCAAACATATTATTTTCTTGCCCGCGACTGCGTTGTGCGTTTAATTTGCGCGTTAAGATTTTATCGACGCCGCACCCCAGGCATCGATTCCGGCTCGTTTTAACTTAATTGGACGCAACATGATCAAAGACGAAAAAATCATTGAGCATCTCAACACGCAGTTGACGAATGAGCTCACAGCCATCAACCAGTATTTCCTTCATGCCCGCACGCTTAATCACTGGGGTGTGACGAAGCTTGGCAAGAAGGAATATCAGGAATCGATCGAGGAGATGCGCCATGCTGATTGGCTTATTGAGCGCATTCTCTATCTCGGCGGCCTGCCGAACGTGCAGCGCCTCAACACCATCCTGATTGGTCAGGACGTCAGAGAGATTCTGGAATGCGACCTGAAGTTGGAGAAGAAGGCGCTTGTCGATCTAGCCGAGGGCATCGCTTATTGTGAGAAGGTCCGCGATTTCGTCTCACGTGATCTTCTGCTCAAAATTCTTGAGAATGAAGAAGAGCACGAGGATTATCTGGATCGGCAATTTGACCTGATTAAACAGATCGGTATTGAGCGCTATATTCAGCTTAATTCCGGCGCTGCAAATGAAGACAGCCCGTAAGCTGCAGATGAGGCTGATGTCGGCAGCGTCCTGCTGGCGCTGATATTATTGGCGCGTCACAGATGCCCGACTCGGCTCAGGCCAACTGATTTTCCGACAGGCTCAGGCAATGCCCGCAACCCTCGTGCGTCGCGCGCGCGGGTTGGCGTGCGCGATAAGGCTGGCCTTCAATCTGACACGCGCCCGCCTCCGCTAATTCACGCAGAACATCCTGCATAACCGGGATGCACGCGCCGCATTGCGGCTTACAGCCGCGCGCCGCATAGACGTCACGCGCACGTGTCGCGCCTTCCCGCGCGGCTTCAGCAACGTCATAATCTGTCAGCACGTTACAGGAGCAGATAATCATCCGATTTTTCCTCTTTCATGCAGCGCTTATAACGTCAATGAGAATAAATCGCAACTCATGGATAAAAGTTCAGGATGAAAGTTTCGTTACTTGCCATCGCGCAAAGCGCGTGCCTGCGGATCAATCAAGGATGTGGCCAAGAATTTTAGCCGTATAATCGACGACAGGCACCACGCGCCCGTAATTAAGTCGGGTCGGCCCGATAACGCCGATCGCCCCGACAATACGGTTATTTCTGCTGCGCGCAGGAGCCACGACCATGGACACGCCGGAGAGGTCAAAAAGCTCACTTTCCGCGCCGACATAAATGCGGACCCCATCAGAGTCCTGAGCGGAGTGCAGGAGTTTCAGCATCATCTCCTGCGTTTCAAGCGTTTCAAACAAGCGCCGGATGGATGACAAATGCGCCATCTCATTAATGTCATCAAGGAGAGTCGCCTGCCCCCTGAGGTGGAGTGTGCCATGCCCCTCATCCCAGTAAGCCAGCCCAGCTTCAATCACCTGGGCGGCAAGCTGGTCAAGCTCCTGCCGACATTCCTGCATTTCATTTTTGACGCGCTGACGCAAACCATTGATCGTCACATCTCCGAGCCGGGCATTGAGGTATTTACTCGCTTCCGTGAGGGCCGAGGCGGGGATGTCCGGCGGCGTTTCAACGATGCGATTCTCAACCTGCCCATCCGCGCCGACAAGAATGACAAGGACACGCGACGGCCCATAAGCCACGAATTCGATATGTCGTATGGCCACGTCATTTTTGGGCGCCAGCACCACGGCCGCAGCCTTGGATAATCCCGCGAGAAGAGAGGAAGCATCCGCCATCAGGTCATTATAGGACCGCCCTTCCAGAGATAAGCGGGCGGCGATGATACGCTGCTCATTTTCCGTCAGACGCCCGAATTCAAGCAGACCATCAACGAAAAGCTTGACGCCTTTTTCGGTCGGGACGCGCCCCGCGGAAATATGGGGGCTAAACAGCAGCCCGGCCCGTGTCAATTCCGCCATGACATTTCGGATCGTCGCCGGTGAGAGAGATGGCGTCAGTTTCTGAGACAGGGTGCGTGATCCGACCGGATCACCCGATTGCAGATATTGCTCGACAATTTCCTTCAACACCTGCGCTGAACGCCCGTCCATACGCGTCAGATAATCGGTCCGTGCCATCATCTCTTTCTGACTCTCCGTGCACCCATGTTACAGCAGCTTCACGCCTTCACCTAGATGCGCAAACGCGCAAACATGCGATGAGAAGGTTTTACGGCCATATTCTGAGAGTTGTGATGAAAGTTTCTTCCAACTTCATCTTCGCCCGTGCGCCCATCCTGCCCATTTCATCGCTTCCCCCGCCGGTCATAACCCGTTAGAACCCGGGACGTTGGTTTCAAGGTTCAAGGATAGATTCATGAGCACCCCCCGCCCCTCCGGTCGCGCTTCAGATGCGTTGCGTTCCGTTTCGATTGAGCCCGGATTTGCGCGTCATGCCGAAGGGTCAGTTCTGATCAGAATGGGCGGGACAGAGGTCCTTTGTGCCGCGAGTATTGAAAACCGCGTGCCGCCATTCCTACGCGGCCAGGGTCAGGGGTGGATCACGGCGGAATATGGCATGTTGCCGCGCGCGACCCATAGTCGCAGCAATCGTGAAGCCGCGAAGGGCAAGCAATCCGGCCGCACGCAGGAGATTCAGCGCCTCATCGGGCGGGCCCTGCGCGCGTGCGTCGATCTGAAAGCCCTGGGGGAAATGACCATCACGGTCGATTGTGACGTGCTGAATGCCGATGGCGGCACACGTTGCGCGTCGATCACCGGCGCATGGGTCGCACTCGCGATCGCCATGGATCAGCAGATCAAACAGGGCGCCCTCCGCAAAAACCCCCTTCGTGCACAAATTGCCGCCATATCCTGTGGCCTGACCCCGTCCGGCGCGGTGCTTGACCTTGATTACGTCGAGGATAGTTCAGCGCAGGCCGATACAAATTTTGTGCTGACAAATCA